>NZ_JAHBAY010000017.1 GCF_018499875.1 Kineosporia corallincola
GGCCGCGGGGGCCCCCCGAGGACGCCGCGTCGGAGGTGCTCGTGCCGTTCGCCGGCGAGCCGGTGCGGCGGGTGGCGCACCGGCCCGCCGGGTCGGTGGTGGCCGATCCGGCGGGCGGCTGGATCGCCGACTTCGGGCAGGTGGTGGCCGGGCGCGTGCGGCTGACCGTGCGTGGGGCCGCGGCCGGTGACCTGATCACCCTGGAGCACACCGAGACCCTGGACGGCGACGGCCGCTGGTTCGTCAACATCGACGGCATCAACAAGGACCAGCGCGACGAGTACGTGTCGGCCGGGGCGCCGGTGGAGGAGTGGGAGCCGGAGTTCACCTTCCACGGCTTCCGTTACGTGCGGGTGCGCGGCACGGCGGGGCTGGAGCCCGGTGACGTGACGGCGGTGGTGCTGTCCAGTGACCTGCCCGCCACCGGCACGCTGCGGCTGTCCGACCCCCGGCTGGACCGGCTGCACCGTAACGTGGTGTGGAGTCAGCGTGGCAACTTCCTGTCCGTGCCCACCGACTGCCCGCAGCGCGAGCGCGCCGGATGGACCGGTGACATACAGGTTTTCGCGCCCGCCGCCACGAACAACGCCATGGTCGCGCCGTTCCTGACCCGCTGGCTCGACAACCTGCGTGCTGACCAGGACGAGCAGGGCCGGATCCCGATCGTGTCGCCGCGCTCGCCCTACGACGACGAACTGACCTCGGGAGCAAAGGGTTTCGGCTCGATCGTGGCCTGCGCCGGGTGGAGCGACGCGATCGCGATCGTGCCGTGGACGCTGTGGGAACGCTACGGCGACCGGCGGGTGCTGGCGGAGAACCTGGACGCGATGCTGCGCTGGGTGGAGTACCAGGGCGGTGCCGCTGCGCAGGTGCCCGAGCGCCTGTCCGGCGTCGAGCTCACCCCGGAACAGGCTGCGCGCCAGGCCCTTCTGTACAACGCGGGGGAGCACTTCGGTGACTGGCTGACCCCGAGCACCATGGAGGGCCGGCCGCTGCACGAGGCGATCGGCATCGCCCCGCGGCTCACCGCTGAGATCGTCGCGCCGATGTTTCAGGCGCACACGCTCACCCTGGTGGCCCGCGCCGCCGGGGTGCTCGGCCGGAACGACCTGGCCCGGGAGCTGCACGAGCGGGCCCGGCGGGTGCGTGAGGCCTTCGCCGCGGAGTACGTCGACGAGCAGGGACGCCTGCCGGTCGCTCTCCAGGGGCCGTACGTGCTGGCGCTGGCGTTCGGCATGGTGCAGTCCAGCCAAAGGCCTCTGCTGCTAGGGCATCTCGTCGACCTGATCGCCGCGCGTGGCGGGCGCCTGGACACCGGTTTCCTGTCCACCCCGTACCTGCTTGACGTGCTCTGGGACGCCGGCCGCGCCGACCTGGCCCGGCAGCTGCTGCGGCAGGACCGGCAGCCGTCCTGGCTGTACGCGGTGGACCACGGCGCCACCACGATCTGGGAGCACTGGGACGCGGTCGCCCCCGACGGCGCCGTGCGCCCGGTCTCGCTGAATCACTACGCCCTGGGGTGCGTCGACGACGTTCTCTACCGGCGCATCGCCGGAATCCGCGCCACCGCGCCGGGTTTTCGTTCCGTCGTGATCGAGCCCGACCTCACCGGCGGACTCGATCACGCCGAGGCCTCGATCCTCAGCCCGTACGGCCGGATCGCCGTCGCCTGGACCGTCGACGGCGACACCGCCACGGTCCACGTCGACGTGCCGCACGGCGTGGACGCCGTGTTCGGCGGCAGCACCCTGCCGCCCGGCACCCACGACCTGCGAGTCGCGCTCTAGTTTCTACCGCACGGTCGCCCCTCGAAGAGACAATGGAGTTCTCAATGACCACCAGTGCCGTACCCGTTTCCGAAAATCTCACTCCCGAATCGGTTCCCGGGCCCCGCCGCGGGTTCGTCCCGGTGCTGGCGCTGTGCGTCGGCTCGGTCTACGGGGTGCTGCTGGCCGCCTCGATCCTCACCCTGTCGATCGCCGCCACGGCCGTCGACGCGGCCCGGGCCACCAGCGTGCTGTCCACGGCCGTGGCCGTGGGCGGCGTGGCCCAGCTGCTCGCCTACCCGGTGATCGGCCGGCTCAGCGACCGCACCACGTCAGGTCTGGGGCGGCGGCGTCCGTTCCTGCTCGGCGGTGCCGCGGTGATGGCCCTGGGCGGCGGCCTCCAGATCGCCGCGCACTCCACGCTTCTGCTCACCCTGTCGTACGTGGTGCTGTCGCTGGGCGCGGTGAGTGCCCTGGTGGCCGCGAACGCGATCGTGCCCGACCAGCTGCCGGCCGACCGCCGGGGCCCGGCCTCGGCGGCAATCGGGCTGGGGGCACCGATCGGGGCCGTCGTCGGCATCTTCCTGGCCCAGCTGGGGCAGCCCACCCTCGGCCTGATGGTGCTGTTCCCGACCGCCCTCGGCGTGCTGGCCGCGATCGGGCTGGCGCTGTTCGTGCAGGACCGGCCGGTGCGGCGGGCCGTCGCCCCGGGCCCGCGGATCGGCCTGTCCACGTTCTGGGTGAACCCGCTGCGGCACCCGGGCTTCGCATTCGCCTGGGTCAGCCGGTTCTGCATCTTCCTCGGCGTCTCGGCGGTCAACGCCTACCAGGCCTTCTACCTGATCATCGTGCAGCACACCGACCCGGCCACGGTCGGGACCAGGGTGCTGGTGGCCTCGCTCGTGGGTACCGGGGTGGCCCTGGTCCTCTCCCCGGTCGCCGGCCGGGTGTCCGACCGTCTGGGACGACGCAAGCCGTTCGTGGTCGCCGCCGCGCTGATCTTCGCGGCCGGTCTGTGGCTGACCGCCCAGGCCGGGAGTTTCGGCGGGTTCCTGGTCGCCGTCGCCGTGATCGGGCTGGGCCAGAGCGTCTACTTCGCGGTCGATTTCGCCCTGATCACCGAGGTGCTGCCGAACCCCGACGACACCGCCAAAGACCTCGGCCTGATGAACCTGGCGATGTCGCTGCCCTCGTCGGTGGTGCCGGCCGTGGCCCCGGCGATCCTGGCGGTCGGCGCGGCGGGCAACAACTTCTCCGCGCTGTTCGGGGCCGGGGCCGTGGCGGCCGTGGTGGGGGCGCTGGCCGTGCTGCCGATCCGCGGGGTGCGCTGAGAGCCCGGTCTCAGGACTTCTTCACCCCGGCGGCGTCGTAGAGGTCGTCGACGCTGTCGACACCGGCGAAGTCGAGCACGTCCTGCCGCACGTCGGGGCACTCGTCCAGCATCTGGGCGTCCAGCTGCACGTCGGCGAAGCTGACCTGGTCGGCGGTGTTGCCGCCGGCCCGGGCGGCCTTGGTGACCGGGGTGACCCACTTGACGCCCAGGAACATCGCCCGGTCGGGGTCGTCGGCGCTGTCGGCCAGCAGCTTCAGCTGCACCGGCGCCACCACGCAGGCGACGTGCCCGATGCCGGTGCCGGTGGTGGCCGCCGCCATCTCCTCGGTCACCCCGATCAGCCGGGCCTCCTGCTTGGTCTCGTTCTCCGAGGCCTTGAAGTAGACGTCCATGTCGTCGGAGTCGAGGCCGGTCTTCAGACCGTCGAGCTGCTCGGTGATGTCTTTCAGCTCGGCCGTCCAGGCCTTGTCCTTCTTGGCGCCGACCGACCAGCCGCTCTTCACCGGCGACGCGGCCGTGGTGGGGGTGGAGGCGGCGGCGGTGACGGTGCTCAGGTCCAGCGCCTCCGGATCGTCGTCGCCACCGCCGCAGCCGGCCAGCACCAGGCCGGCCAGGCAGGCACCCACCGTCGCCCCGAGGAGTGTGCGACGGCGCCTTGCACTGGAGATCACGTCTTGCTCCCAAAACCCGGATTCATCTGATTCCCGCGCACAGGATGATGACAGGCTGATATGTGAATCCCCAACTGAACCCCTGACACATCGTCGGGTGAGGGCGGGGGCCCGCGACACTCTGCGGGTGGCCGGGGACGGGCGCCCGGGCCAGGATCGGATCGGGCAGCCGATCGCCCGGGCTGTCGGGTTGTCAGGCTGTCGGCCCGTCGCCGGGTGTCCCGACGGGGAGCGGCGTCCAGCCTGTCGAGCCGAACCGTCGAGCCGAACGTCGATGCCGATGTCGATGCCCCTCGTTGAAGTCCCTCCTCGAAGCCTCAGGAGAACCGCGCATGACCCGCGTCCTCGACACCTCGTCGCCGATCCCGCTCGCCGCCGTCGAGAGCTCAATGGTGGACGACGGAAAGCCCACGACCGGCTCCCGCCCGCTCACCGCCCTGGCCGGGCTGGAGATCGGGGTGTGGGAGATGACCACAGGCACCGCCCGCGACATCGAGGCGGACGAGGTGTTCGTGGTGCTGTCCGGCTCGGCCACGGTCACCTTCGACGACGGCGACGTGATCGAGCTGGGCCCCGGTGTGCTGGTGCGCCTGCACGCCGGCGACAGCACCAGCTGGGTGGTGCACGAGACCCTGCGCAAGGTGTACGTGGTCTAGGAACCGCTGTCGCGCAGCGGTTCCCGCACCTGCGACCGTACCTGTGAGCGCAGCCAGCGGTGCGCCGGGTCCTGGTCGTGCCGCCGGTGCCAGAACTGGTGCAGCGGCACCGGGGGCATCGGCAGGGGCAGCGGCTTCACCACCAGGCCGAGCTGTGCCACCACGGTGCGGGTGATCTGCCGGGGCACCACGGTGAGCAGGTCGCTGCCGGCCACCAGGTGCAGCACGGCCGTGCCGGCCGGGCCCGCCACCACCACCGTGCGGGCGGCACCGGCTGCCTCCAGGGCGTCGTCCACCGGGTCGCGCAGCCGGCCGCGCCGGGACGCCGTGGCGTGCTCGGCGGCCGTGAACCGTTCCACCGTGAGCCGTTTGCGGGCGAGCGGATGGCCGCGCCGCATCACCGCCACCAGCTCGTCGTGGGCCAGCAGCTCGGACTCCAGACCGCCCTGCGCCGGCACGGCCCCGGCCAGGTACAGGTCGACGTCGCCGCGCCGGAGGTCGTCGCCGCTGTCCGTGGCCTGTTCCCCCAGAAAGCGCAGCCGCACGCCGGGCGCCTGTCGCCGCATCCGGGCGGTGAGGCCGGCGGCGTGGGCGGTGATGCCGGCGTCGTGCCAGCGCAGCGTGAAGGTGCGCCGCAGCCGCGCCGGGTCCAGCCCGGGTTCCGGCGACAGCGCCGCGCGGGTCTGCCGCAGTAGCTCGGTGACCTGCGGGCGCAGTTCGAGAGCCCTGGGCGTGAGCACCATCTCGCGGCCGGCCCGCACCAGCAGCTCGTCACCGGTGGTGCGGCGCAGCCGGGCCAGGGTGCGGCTCATGCCCGGCACGGACACGTGCAGGCGCTGCGCGGCGCCGGTCACGCTGCCCTCGGTGAGCAGGGCCTCCAGGGCGGTCAGCAGGTTCAGGTCCACCTTCCATGCTTACCACTACCGGTAATTCTGAGTTGCTCAGGTTGTCATTGCTGGTAATTCGGGATGTTCGTAGCGTGATCGGCATGGACGAACAGCTGAACCGCACGCTCGATCAGGCCACCCACGCCGCGCGGGCCGCCGGCCACCGCCTGGCCGACGGATTCACCGGCACACACCAGCTCTCGGACTGGGACCAGGTGGTGGCCGCGATCGCCGACGCCGACCGGCGCTCGCTGGAGGTGCTGCGCCCGCTGCTGGAGCGGGCCCGCCCGCAGGCCGGGTGGGTGGAGGACGAACTGGCCGACGGCCCGCTGGCGGCCGGGGAGTGGTGGGTGGCCGACCCGGTGGAGGGGGCGATCAACTACGTGCACGGCGTGGCCGAATGGGCGGTCACGGCCACCCTGGTGCGCGACAACCTGCCGGTGCTGACCGTGGTGCACCTGCCGGTCACCGGCACCACCTACACCGCCGTCGCCGGGCAGGGCGCGCATCGCGACGGGGAACGGCTCGCGGTGTCGCCGAAGACCGGACTGCGGGGGGCCTACGTCGGCACCGGGCAGGCCAGCCCGCGCGAGAGCGCCGGAACCTGGTCACTGATCGGCCGTTCGCTGACCGCGATGATGGCGGCGGCTGGCGTCACCCGGGCCTCGGTCCCGGCCACGCTCCAGCTGATCCAGGTGGCGGCCGGGCGGACGGACGGCTTCTGGCAGCACAGTGCGGTGCGCTCCGGGCTGCTGGCCGGTGCGCTGCTGGTGGCCGAGGCCGGCGGCACGGTGACCGACCTGCACGGCCGGCCCTGGAGCCTGGACAGCACCGACTTCCTGGCCGCCACACCGGGCATCCACGCCGAGGCCGCCGGTGTGCTGTCCTCCGCCGTGCGGGAGGGCTGAGCCGTGCGGATCGCCGTTCTGGCGGCCAACGGCCGCACCGGGCAACAGCTCTCGGCCCAGGCCCTGGCCCGGGGGCACGAGGTGGTCGCGCTCGCCCGCCGTCCCGGCCCGTCGGCGCCGTCCCTCACCTGGGTCACGGCCGACGCCTCGGACGCCGCCGCGCTGGCCCGGGCGGTGCGGGGTGCGGACGTCGTGGTGTCCGGGCTGGGCCTGGTCGCGGGCAGCCCGCCCGGTCTGCTGAGCACGGCGGCGTCGGCCCTGGCCGAAGGGCCCCGCGTGGTGTGGCTCGCGGCCTTCGGCACCGGCCGCTCGGCCGGGGTGGCCCGGTTGTCCGCCGTCATCAACCGGGTTCTGGCGAGTGAGATCCCGGACCGGGTGCAGGCCGACGAGACGCTGCTGGCGGCCGGGGCGAGCGTGTTCCACGCGGGGCCGCTCACCAACGGCCCGGTGAGCCCGGGGCGTCACACCGTTCGGCTCGAGGCGATTCCTGGACGACGATGGCCGCGACCGGTCTCCCGGGCGACGGTGGCCGCGGCCATGCTCGACGCGGCGCAGGACCCGGACGGGGCCGGTGGTGTTCTGCTGCCGCTGTCGTGAAAGCCGTTCAGCCCGGGGAAGCGCTCTGCCGCGACAGCTCGTCCGCGATCAGGGCCACGTGCAGCGACACCCGGATGTCCGGGTCCTCCAGGCTGACGCCCAGCAGCTTCTCCAGCCGGGCCAGCCGGTCGTAGAACGCGGCCCGGGAAAGGTGCAGGGCCCCGGCGGCGGCGGACTTGCCGGCCGGGTGGTTCACCAGCGCCCGCAGCACCGGCAGCAGGGCGGTGCCCCGTCCGGCCGGGGAGGCGTCGTGCTCGCGCACCTGGCGCAGTTCGCGGTCGACGAACAGGCGCAGGCGGTCGTCGTCCCCGAAAAGGGTCAGCAGGCCACGCAGGTGCACGTCTGCGAGCCGGTGCACACCGGGAGCCGGGTCGCCGGGCAGCGAGTCGGCCACCTGGCGTGCCTCCAGCAGGGTGCGGTCGATCGTGGTGCTGGACGCGGCGGTGCTGCCGGCGCAGACCAGCAGGGCGTGCCGCTGCCCGACCCGCTCGGCCACCCGGTCCACCGCCTGGTCGGCGGGCACCGCGCGGGGCAGCGACAGCAGGGCCCGCACCTCGCGGTCGATCTCGCAGACCAGGGCGGGCGTGCGGGCGACGTGGGTGGCGGCGACCACGGAGGCGATCACCTCGTCCAGGTCGTTGCGGCCCGAACCGACCACCCGCGGGCGGAACACCAGGCCGACGAACTGCCGCCGCTCCACCGGCAGCCCGGCCAGCTCGCAGGCCCGCAGCACGTCGTCCGACGGTTCCCCGGACTGGAGCGTGACCAGCAGCTCGTGGTGCCGGCGGCGGGTCAGGTTGTCGCGGTCGCGGTCGTGCAGCCGGTGCAGGGCCAGCGACGCGGAAGCCCGCTCGGCCACGGCGATCAGGCGCTGCGGCGGCCGGCCCGGGGAGCCGATCACCAGGCGTCCCCACGAGCGTTCCGCCGTGCCCAGCCGGGTCACCAGCCAGCCGTTCGCCTCGTCCCAGCCGGTCCGGCCGGTGATCGTGACCCGCGCCGAACGGGCCTGCCAGCCGTCGAGGAAGCCCACCGGGTCGTCCGGGCCGGGCAGGAAGTCGAGCGGCCGGTGCTGCTCGTTCTCCAGCACCACCGGTGCCGCCGCCAGCCGGCGCACCGCCTCCAGCACCTCGGCCGGGCCGGCGTGCGCGAAGCTCAGCTCGGTGAACGTCTCGTGCACCCGCTCGGCGTCGCGCAGTTCGGCCAGCTGCCGGTCCACCACCAGCTCGCCCACCGTCTGGATCACGGCGGCGAACCGCACCTCGTGGGTGAGCGCGACCAGCGGCAGGCCGAGCTCCTCGCAGACCGAGACCAGAACCTCGGGCAGGGCGTCGCGCCAGCGCCGTCCGTACTCGACCATCAGCCCGGCGCACTCCACCTCACCCAGGCTGCGGGCGAACTCGCGCAGCGCCGCCGGGTCGTCGTCGGGCGGCAGGCCGACCCCGGTGGTGAGCACCAGGTCGCCGGGCCGCAGCAGCGGCGCGATGTCGCTCAGCTCGGTGGCGTGCACCCAGCGCAGTGGGCGGGTGAGCCGGTCGTGACCGGCCAGCACCACCGGGCCGCCCTGCCGGACCACGGGCAGGCGGACCACGTCGGCGACGGTCAGGTACGACATGGGGCGACAGTGTGCACGATGATCCTGGGGATTCCCGACGATCTGTCACCCTGTCGGCGGTGGACGGCGGGGGCACCATCGAAGAATGACCGCAAACATCGTGCACTGGGCCGACGGCGCCGAGTTCGCCGGCACCTCCGAGCTGTGGGCCGAGGTGACGAACCCGGCGACCGGCAAGGTCAGCGGCCGGGTCGCCCTGGCCGGCGAGCGTGACGCGCAGTACGTGATCGGGTCGGCCGTGAAGGCGCAGGAGGCCTGGGCCGACACCTCGCTGGCCCGTCGTACCCAGGTGCTCTTCGCCTTCCGCGAGCTGCTCAACGCCCGCCGGGCTGAGCTCGCCGCGATCATCACCGCCGAGCACGGCAAGGTGCTGTCCGACGCCACCGGTGAGATCGCGCGCGGTCTGGAGGTGGTCGAGTTCGCCTGCGGCATCAGCCATCTGCTCAAGGGCGGGCACACCGAGGGCGCCTCCACCGGCGTCGACGTGCACTCCAAACGGGTGCCGCTGGGCGTGGTCGGCATCATCAGCCCGTTCAACTTCCCGGCCATGGTGCCGATGTGGTTCTTCCCGATCGCCATCGCCGCCGGCAACGCCGTGGTGGTCAAGCCCAGCGAGAAGGACCCGAGCGCCGCGGTCTGGCTGGCGGCGCTGTGGAAGGAGGCCGGCCTGCCGGACGGCGTGTTCAACGTGCTCCAGGGCGACAAGGTCGCGGTGGACGCGCTGCTCACCTCCCCGGACGTGGCCGCCATCAGCTTCGTCGGCTCCACGCCGATCGCCGAGTACGTCTACGAGACCGCCTCGAGGCACGGCAAGCGGGTGCAGGCGCTCGGCGGGGCGAAGAACCACATGGTGGTGCTGCCCGACGCCGACCTCGACCTGGCCGCCGACGCCGCGGTGAGCGCGGGCTACGGCAGCGCGGGCGAACGCTGCATGGCCATCAGCGTTCTCGTGGCCGTCGACTCGATCGCGGACGACCTGGTCGCCCGGGTCGCGGAGCGCACCAGGACGCTGCTCACCGGTGACGGCGGGGCCGGCGCGACCGCCGACCACGACCGCGAGGCCGACATGGGCCCGGTGGTGACCCGCGCGCACCGCGACCGGATCGCGTCCCTCATCGGCAGCGGCGAACAGGCCGGCGCCAAGCTGGTGATCGACGGCCGCGACGTGCAGGCCCGCGGCGGCAGTGACGGATTCTGGGTCGGGCCGACGCTTTTCGACAATGTCACGCCCGACATGGAGATCTACCGCGAGGAGATCTTCGGCCCGGTGCTGAGCGTGGTGCGGGTGCCCTCGTACGACGAGGCGGTGAAGCTGATCAACGACAACGCCTACGGCAACGGCACGGCCGTCTTCACCAACGACGGCGGCGCCGCCCGGCGGTTCGAGAAAGACGTCCAGGTCGGCATGATCGGCATCAACGTGCCGGTCCCGGTTCCGGTGGCGTACTACTCGTTCGGCGGCTGGAAGCGCTCGCTGTTCGGCGACACGCACGCGCACGGCACCGAGGGCGTGCACTTCTTCACCCGGGGCAAGGTGGTCACCAGCCGCTGGATCGACCCGGCCAACCGCCCGGCCGGCGGCCTGGACCTCGGCTTCCCGCGGAACGTCTGATGTCCGACCTCGAGAGCACCCAGGACCCGCGCCGCGCCTACGACCTCGACCGGGCGCACGTCTTCCACTCCTGGTCGGCGCAGGCCGGGCTGGACCCGATGGTGATCACCAAGGCCGAGGGCCCGCACATCTGGGACGCCGACGGAAACCGCCTGCTGGACTTCACCTCCCAGCTGGTCTACACCAACCTCGGGCACCAGCACCCGCGGATCGTGGCCGCGATCCAGGAGCAGGCCGCGTCGCTGTGCACGGTCGCCCCCGGATACGTGAACGGCGCCCGCTCGGAGGCCGCCCGGCTGATCGCCTCGCACACGCCCGGCGACCTGGACCACGTGTTCTTCACCAACGGCGGCGCGGACGCCAACGAGCACGCGATCCGGATGGCCCGGCTGCACACCGGAAAACACAAGGTGCTGTCCACCTATCGCTCCTACCACGGCGGCACCCAGCTGGCCGTGAACGTCACCGGTGACCCGCGGCGCTGGCCCAGCGACAACGGATCCTCCGGCACCGTGCACTTCTTCGGCCCGTTCCTCTACCGCAGCCCGTTCCACTCCACCACCGAGGCGCAGGAGTGCGAACGCGCCCTGGCTCACCTGGAACAGGTGATCACGCTGGAGGGGCCGGGCACGATCGCGGCGGTCGTGCTGGAGTCGATCCCGGGCACCGCGGGCATCATGATCCCGCCGCCCGGCTACCTGACCGGCGTGCGGGAACTGTGCGACCGGTTCGGGATCATGCTGATCGCCGACGAGGTGATGTCCGGATTCGGCCGCTCCGGGCGGTGGTTCGCGATCGAGCACGACGGCGTCACACCCGACCTGCTCACCTTCGCCAAGGGCGTCAACTCCGGCTACGTGCCGCTGGGCGGGGTGGCGATCAGCGACGCGATCTACGAAACCTTCGCCCACCGCGCGTATCCCGGCGGCCTGACCTATTCCGGGCACCCGCTGGCCTGCGCGGCCGCGGTCGCCACCATCCGCACGATGGAGGACGACGCGGTGGTCGAGAACGCGGCCCGGCTCGGGTCCGACGTGATCGGCCCGGCCCTGCGGGAACTCAGCGAGCAGCACGACTGGATCGGCGAGGTACGGGGAACCGGCTGCTTCTGGGCGCTGGAGCTGGTGGCCGACCGGGACACCCGGGAGCCGCTGGCCCCCTACGGCGGCAGCAGCCCGCAGATGGCCGCCGTGCTGAAGGCCTGCCGCGAGGAGGGCCTGCTGCCGTTCGCCAACTACAACCGCATCCACGTGGTGCCGCCGCTGAACATCGGCGACGACGAGGCCCGCGAGGGCATCGCCAAGCTCGGCGTGGCCCTCGCCCGGGCGCGCGCGGCGGGCTGATCCGCCGGCACGGCCGGGTGGTGACCAAGGCCACCCGGCCCGCCCCCTGATCCGGCTCCGGAGAACGACGTACGCTCGACGTCGATCGAAAGGACCTGATCAATGGCGAATCCCGATGCCGACCTGGTGTTCACCGGCGGCCCGGTGCGGTGCATGGACGCGGCCGGCACCCGGACCACGGCCCTGGCGGTGCGGGACGGCCGGATCGTGGCCCTCGGTGCCGACGTGGCCGCGACGGTCGGCCCGGGCACCGAGGTGGTGCCGCTGGCCGGGCGGCTGCTGCTGCCCGGTTTCCAGGACGCCCACGTCCACGCCGTTTTCGGTGGCCTGGAACTCGGGCAGTGCGACCTGACCGGCACCACCGACGTGCACGAGTACCGGCGGCGGGTGCGCGAGTACGCCGACGCCCACCCGCGGGCGGAGTGGATCACCGGCGGCGGCTGGTCGATGGAGAGCTTCCCCGGCGGTGTGCCCACCGCGGACCTGCTCGACGACCTGGTGCCGGACCGCCCGGTGTTCCTCTACAACCGCGACCACCACGGCGCCTGGGTGAACAGCCGTGCGCTGCACCGGGCCGGCCTCACCGCGGGCACCCCCGACCCGGCCGACGGCGTCATCAACCGGGACGCCGGCGGTCACCCGTCCGGCGGCCTCCAGGAGGGCGCGGTGGCCCTGGTGGCCGACCTGGTGCCGAAACCCACCGACGCCGACCGGCTGGAGGGTCTGCTGCGGGCCCAGACGGTGCTGCACTCGCTCGGCGTCACCGGCTGGCAGGACGCGATGCTGTGCGCCACCAACGGTTATCCCGAGGTGTCCGGCGCCTACCTGAGCGCCGCCCGGGACGGGCTGCTCACCGCCACGGTGACCGGCGCGCTGTGGTGGGACCGCGACCGCGGGGCCGGGCAGATCCCCGACCTGGTGGCCCGGCGGGAGGCCCTGACCGTGGGACGGCTGCGCTGCTCGACGGTGAAGATCATGCAGGACGGCGTGGCGGAGAACTTCACCGCCGCGATGACCGCCCCCTACCGGGACGCCTGCGGCCACGTGACCGCCAACAGCGGGCTGAGTTTCGTCGACCCGGCGGCGCTGCGCGAGTACGTCGTGGCGCTGGACGCCCTCGACTTCCAGGTGCACTTCCACGCCCTGGGCGACCGGGCCGTGCGCGAGGCCCTGGACGCGGTGGCCGCGGCCCGGGCGGCCCACGGGTTCCGCGACACCCGGCCGCACCTGGCGCACCTCCAGGTGGTGCATCCCGAAGACGTCCACCGGTTCCGGGAACTCGGCGCGACGGCGAACATCCAGGCCCTGTGGGCCGCGCACGAGCCGCAGATGGACGACCTGACCATCCCGTTCCTGGGCGGCGACCTGGCCGCGCACCAGTACCCGTTCGGTGATCTGCACCGGGCGGGTGCCCGGCTGGCGGCGGGCAGCGACTGGCCGGTCAGCGACCCGTCCCCGATGGCCGCGGTCCACACTGCGGTGAACCGGCGCAACCACGGCTCCACCGGGCCGGTGTTCCTGCCCGGGCAGCGTCTCGACCTGCACACCGCACTGGCCGCGTACACCGCCGGAAGTGCGTACGTGAACCACCGCGACGACAGCGGGGTGCTGGCCGTGGGGAACCGGGCCGACCTGGTGGTGCTCGACCGGGACCCGTTCGCCGGGCCGCCGGAGCAGATCGGCGCGACCGGGGTGGAACGCACCGTGATCGACGGGCGCACGGTTTTCGCAGCGTCCTGAAACCGGTTGGAAACATTGATCAACTCCGCCCGACGGTCTGTCGGATCGAACGGGTGAACCCGACAGGTTGCTCCCTGACCGCCCTCAGCCGGCGCACCCAGAATGACGGACGTGGCCCTCACCCAGAGCTCGGCTCAGACCCCCACCGCGTACGAACGGCACGCGCCCGACCCGCGGCTGGTGCGGCAGACGCTGGAACCCAGCGAGCACGCCGTCTTCTGGCTGCACGACGCCCCCGGGGCCCGGTACCCGGCGCTGACCGCCTCCACCGCGGCGGACCTGGCGGTGGTCGGCGGCGGCTACCTCGGCCTGTGGACGGCGGTGCTGGCCAAGCGCCGCGCTCCCGGTACCCGGGTGGTGCTGCTGGAGGCCGAGACGATCGGCTGGGCGGCCTCCGGCCGTAACGGCGGGTTCTGCGAGGCCAGCATCACCCACGGCGAGGAGAACGGCCGCTCGCGCTGGCCGGGGGAGTACGCCGCGCTGGAGCGCCTCGGCCGGGCCAACCTCGACGAGTTCGGCCGCGACGTGGCCGAACTCGGGCTGGACTGCCAGTGGGAACGCACCGGCACGCTCTCCGTGGCCGTGGAGGAGCACCAGACCGGCTGGCTCGGTGACGCGCGGATGGACGCCGGCGCCGTCCGGGAACAGATCGACTCACCGCTGTTCCTGGCCGGCGCCTGGAACCGGGACGACACCGCGCTGGTGCACCCCGCCCGCCTGGCCCACGAACTGGCCCGGGTGGCGGGCGAACTGGGCGTCGAGATCCACGAGCACTCACCGGTGCTCGGGCTGGACGGCGGCCGGGCCGGTGGGCCGGTTTCGCTGCGCACGCCCCGCGCCACGGTGCGGGCTCAGCGGGTAGCCCTGGCCAGCAACGTTTTTCCCTCACTGCTGCGCCGCACCCGGCTGATGACCGTGCCGGTGTACGACTACGTGCTGATGACGGAACCGCTGACCGCCGGGCAGAAGTCGGCGATCGGCTGGGAGAACCGGCAGGGGCTGGCCGATCTGGCGAACCAGTTCCACTACTCCCGGCTGACGGCCGACAACCGCATCCTGTACGGCGGTTACGACGCCGTCTACCACCGTGGCGGGCGGCTCGACGCCGGGTACGAGGACCGGCCGGCCACCTTCGAGCGGCTCACCTCGCACCTGCTGGCCACCTTCCCGCAGCTGGAGGGCGTCCGGATCAGCCACCGCTGGGCCGGGGCGATCGACACCTGCACCCGGTTCGCGCCGTTCTACGGCCTGGCCCGGGGCGGAAGGGTGGCCTACTCGGCCGGTTTCACCGGGCTCGGGGTGGGTGCCACCCGGTTCGCCGCGCAGGTGCTGCTCGACCGGCTGGAGGGAGCGGACACCGAGCGGACCCGTCTGGGGATGGTCCGGCGGCAACCGGTACCGTTCCCGCCCGAGCCGCTGGCCGGCATCGGGATCGACCTGACCCGGTGGTCACTGGACCGGGCGGATCATCAGGCAGGGCGACGGAACCTGTTCCTCAGGGCATTGGACGCGGCGGGATTGGGTTTCGATTCGTGACACAGACACCAGAGGGCACCGAACTCAACCACGGCGCCATCGGTTTCGTGGACGCCGTGGTGATCGGCCTGGCCGCCACCTCACCCGCGTACTCGCTGGCCGCCGTGATCGGGGCGATCACCGCCACCGTCGGCATCTACGCGCCGGGCGCGCTGCTGGCCTCGTTCGTGCCGATGGCGCTGATCGCCACCGCCTTCCTCTACCTGAACCGGGTGGACCAGGACTGCGGCACCACGTTCAGCTGGGTCACCCGGGCGATGGGCCCGTGGTTCGGCTGGATCGGCGGCTGGGCCACCACGATGACCGGGGTGCTGATCATCGGCTCCCAGGCCGACGTGGGCGTGAGCTTCGCGCTGCGGATGGTCGGGCTCGACGAGGCGGCGGAGAACAACTGGGTCCGGATGCCGCTGACCGTGCTGCTGATCCTGGTCCTCACCTGGATGTGCGTGCTGGGCACGGACGTGTCGGCGCGGGTACAGAACGTCATGATCATCATCCAGGTCGGGGCGCTGCTGGTGTTCGCCGCCGTCGCGCTGTTCCGGGTGTACACCGACGACAGCCCGCTGGCCGCGCTGAGGCCGCAGCTGTCCTGGTTCAACCCGTTCGGCGCCGGCGGGGCGTCGCTGACCACCGCTCTGCTGCTCGGCGTGTTCGCGTACTGGGGCTGGGAGGCGTCGGTCAACCTGAACGAGGAGACCCGGGGCGGGCCCTCCACCGCGGGCCGGGCCTCGCTGCTGTCGACGGTGATCCTGCTGCTGACCTACCTCGGGGTGGCCACCGCCGTGGTCGCGTTCGCCGGCACCGCCTGGCTGAGTGCCAACGCGGACGAGGAGGAGGCGGTGTTCGCCGACCTCGCCCACCAGGTGCTCGGCGGCTGGGACTGGGTGCTGCTGATCTCGGTCGCGGTCTCGGCCATCGCCTCCACCCAGACCACGATCATCCCGGCCTCCCGCACCGGCCTGTCCATGGCCCGGCGGCACGCCCTGCCGAAGACCTTCGGCCGGATCCACCCGCGCCACCGCACCCCCGACGTGAGCACCTGGTGGGTCGCCGGCATCGCCATCGTCTGGTACGTCGGCATCTACCTGATCAGCGAGAACGCGCTCTACGACTCGGCCACCGCGCTGTCGCTGCTGGTCGCCTTCTACTACGCCCTGAGCGGCCTGGCCTGTGCCGTGTACCACCGCAAGCACCTGCTGGAGTCGGCCCGCAACCTGCTGCTGATCGGCGTCGCCCCGGTCGCCGGCGCGCTGATGCTGATCTGGCTGCTGGTGCTCTCGGCCCGGGACATGGCCGACCCGGCCAACTCCTACAGCGGCGACGCCTGGCTCGGGGTCGGGCCGCCGCTGGTGATCGGCGTCGGCATCTTCGCCGTCGGGGCGATCCTGATGTTCGCCTGGCGGATCCGGGACGGCCGGTACTGGCAGGAACGGCCGGGCCTGCCCGACCCTGACGTCGTCCGTGGTCTGAAGTCCGCGGCACCCGATCCCGACGGAATGGAAGCCGGATGACCATCGTGCTGGGCTACGACGAGTCCCGTCCCGCCCGCGCAGCCCTGGAGACCGCCATCACGATGGCCCGGCGCCTGGGCGAGGACCTGGTGTTCGTCTACGGCGCCGGGGTGCCCGGCGGCGCCAGCGAGGAGATGGCCGCGCAGCGCGACGCCATCGAGGAACTCGGCCGGGCCGCGCTCGCGGGCGCCGTGTCCCGGGCCGAGGAGGCGGGCGTCGGTTTCACCGTGGAGCTGAGCGGGGCCAAGCCCGTCGAGGCCCTGCTCGGGGTGGCCGAGCGGTACGGGGCCACGATGATCGTGGTGGGCAGCAACGGCGAGAGCCCGGTGCGGGCGGCGATGCTGGGGGCGATCCCGCACAAGCTGTTGCAGGCCACGGACCGGCCGGTGCTGTGCGTGCCGGCCGCGAGCTGAGCTGCTCAGGCTGAGGCGTCCGGTGACGCGTCGCCGTACAGCAGGTGCCCGTACCTGAGCAGGTGCGCGTGGAACTCCTGGTCCGAGTCGAAGTCCCAGCCGGTGGACGAGTCGTGAAGGAAACGCTCGATGTCCGCGTCGGGCAGTTCACTCACCTGTTTTCCTGGGATCGGGGTACATGGTAAGCAGCCTGGCGTTCCGGCCCGGGGCGAACAAGTAGACGGCGACCATTGAACCGTCCGTGAAGTCCGCGTCGGACGGTGGTTCACTTCCTGGGGTTCCCGGTGGGAGCGCTGACGGATCCCTCCCTCCGTACGCCGGAGACATGCTGCCGATAGGTGGGGCCGAAGATCCTGGACAGCCGGATCCTGACCATCCAGGAGTCCTGTGACTCGGTCAGGGCTCCGGCCCGTGCCACGGCGAATTCGGCGGTCGCGCGGATGTAGCGATCCGCGCAGACGTATGCCGCATCGGTGTTCACCCGCGTCGCCACCCGGGAACACTGGTGATTCTTCCCGGCCGCCACCCCGTCCTCCGTGGTTCCGGTGATCGGGTCGATCCGGTGCAGCGCGCGATCGGTCAGCTGCCGCAGCGACACCTGGGCGCCGTGGCGCCGAGGCCCGTGGCCCTCCTCAGGCAGCTGCCGGATCCACGTCCGGACCGAATCGACGCCGAGGGGCACCCCGGGCCCGGCCGTGGCTCCGGCGCCTTCCCCGAAGCGGGTGACCTGATCGAGCTCGGAGCGGGTGGAGTCCTCGATCGTCGCGATTCGTCCGGCGACATCGAGAAGCCCCGCGGGAAGATCGCTCAGTGCTCCGGTCAGGAAGCCCGAGGCGGCGAGTCCGGCGTAGCCGGCCGCCTCGTCGACGCGGCGGGACGACGCTTCCAGTGCCTCGCGGGCGTGTCCGAGTTCCGCTACGGCGATCTCCAGCCGCTCGGCCACCTCGGAGGCGCTGAGCAGATCGGTGATCTCCCGGAGAGCGGCCGCTGCGGTCGACGTGTCATCGATCGTGCGGCTGATCTCTTCGGTCACTTCCGAGATGGCCTGACCGGCGAGTTCGATGTTGCCGGCGACGCAGTCCCAGCCATGAGTGAGTGCATCCTCGCTCGCGAGCCTCGCGCTCTCCCCAAGTTTCTCGGTGAAATCTTTTTCTTGGCATAGTTTGTCGGTCAAAGCAATGATGGCCGTGACGATCTCGCCCGCGCGGCCCCGGGAACACCCGTCTTCAGTGATCCGCCGACAGTAGCCAGGACGGCGGAAGCGGTCCGGTTCTTCTGGCTCCGGTGCATGGCGAGGGCATATCGCCGACTGGGTACATTGACGCCATGGACGCCAGCCCCGTCTCCATCCCCGACGACCTGCCGATCCTTGAGCGCAGCGCCGTGCGCCTGGTGGTGCTGGACGCCGACGACCGGGTCCTGCTGCTGCACACCCGCGACCCGGAGCATCCGGATCTGGGCACCTGGTGGGAGCTGCCGGGCGGCGGGATCGACGAGGGGGAGACGTATCTGGAGGCGGCGGTGCGGGAGATCCGGGAGGAGACCGGGATCGTGGCCGCGCCCTCGCGGATCGGGTCGCCCACCTGGCGGCGCCTGGCGTCGTTCCGGCACCGGCAGGTGCGGCACCTCCAGCACGAGGTGATCGTGCTGCTACGGCTGGACGGGTCGGGGCCGGACGTGGACGAGACCGGGCGCCTGGACTACGAACTCGAGGACTACTTCGGCTACCGCTGGTGGCCCCTGGCCGACATCCCGGTCAGCCGGGAGCGGTTCTACCCCGGCAGGCTGCCCGGCCTGATCGGCCCACTGCTGCGCGGGGAACAGGTGGACGAGCCGTTCGAACTCTGGTCGTAGCGGCCCGGGTCACGGTGGCGTTGACCGCACGGCCCGCACCCAGAACACTCGCAGTCAACGGTATCCGGCGGAGCGGGCGAACTGGGGCGGGCAGTGAGAGTCAGGATCATGGCGGCGGTCGTCGCAGCGACGGTAGGGGTGGGGGCGACGGCGGCGGGGGCGGCGCCGGTCCCGCGGGACCAGAGGGCGGCGGCGTCCACGGCGTCCTCGGTGGACGCCGTGGACGTGGTGGACGCGGCGGTGGACTTCGAGCCGGAACCGATCGTCTGGGGCAGGTGCGCCGACGCGGACCTGACGGAGATGGGCGCGCGGTGCGCCTTCGTGAAAGTTCCGCTGGACTACGGGAAACCACGGGGGAAGACGATTCAGCTGGCGGTCTCGCGGGTCAGGCACACTGCGAAGAAGAGTGCCTACCAGGGGGTCGTGCTGCTCAACCCGGGCGGGCCGGGGGCTTCCGGGCTGGGGCTGTCCACGTTCGGTGCGATCTTCGAGGAGAAGGTGTCCGCGGCCTACGACTGGATCGGGTTCGACCCGCGCGGCGTCGGTTCCAGCAGGCCCGCGCTCAGCTGTGACGGCGACTACTTCTCCTACGACCGGCCGCCGTACGTGCCGGGCAGCCGGGCGGTGGAGAAGGCCTGGCTCGCCCGTGCCCGGGGTTACGCCGAGGACTGTGCCGAGGCCGGAGGCGAACTGCTGGACCATGTGACGACGGCCGACTCGGCCCGTGACCTGGAGGTGATCCGGAAGGCACTGGGCCGCAAGAAGATCAACTTCATCGGCCTGTCGTGGGGGTCGTACCTGGGGCAGGTCTACAGCACGATGTATCCGCACCGGATGCGCCGGGCCGTGCTGAACGGCGTGGTGAATCCGGAAAAGGTCTGGTACCGGTCGAATCTCGACCAGGACCTGGCATTCGACCGGAATCTCGGCGTCTTCTTCGGCTGGGTCGCCGCGCACCACGGCACCTATCGGCTCGGCAAGACCGCCAAGGCCGTGAGAAAGCGCTACTACCAGCAGGTGAAGGCGCTCGACCGGAAGGCCGCCGGCGGGCAGATCGGTGGTGACGAGTGGACGGACATCTTCCTCTCCGCCGGGTACGGCACCTCCAGCTGGTCCGATCTCGCCCGGCTGTTCTCCGGCTGGGTGAACAACGGCCACTGGAAGCCGCTGAAAGCCCGCTTCGACAGCACCTATTCACAGGACGACGGGTCGGACAACGACTACGCCAACTACCTGGCCACCGTCTGCACTGACGCCCCCTGGCCGCGCGACTGGGCGATCTGGCGGCGGGACAACACCGTCATGCATTCCCGGGCGCCGTTCATGACCTGGTCGAACGCCTGGTACAACGCCCCCTGCCGGTACTGGGAAGGGCGGGCCGGCACGCGGGTGGACGTGACCGGCAGGCTCTCGTCGTCCATGCTTCTGATCAACGAAACCAGGGACGCCGCAACCCCTTACCCGGGCGCGCTCGAGGTGCGCAGCCGGTTCCCGAAGTCGGTGCTGATCGAGGTGACCGGTGGCCTGGCGCACTCCGTCGACCTGCTGAACGACAACGACTGCGTGGACGGCGTGGTGGACCGCTACCTGCTCACCGGCAAGCTGCCGAAGCGGGTGAAGGGGCGGACGTCGGACAAGCAGTGCGCGGCGCTCGACCTGCCGGACTGAGCCGAGGGCTCAGCGCACCGACGCCGAGCGCACCCCCGGCAGTTCCCGCAGCCGCCCGGCCAGCTGTCCGCGGTTGTCCGGGTGGATCACCTCGTAGGTCTGGTGCCCGGCGCCGTCCTGGCCGATGTACGAGGTGGAGGCCTCGATGTCGCAACCGGCCTCGGCCAGGGCGATCACCACCCGGGCCACCATGCCCGGCGTGTTCTCGCAGACCAGCTCGATCACCGACATCTGCGAACCGGCCCGCACCCAGGCCAGTCTCGCGGAGCGGGCCGGGTCCTTGGCCAGGTGGGCCAGGGCCTGGCGGCAGTCGCCCGCGTGCACCACGACGCCGCGGGTTCGGGACAAAACGCCGAGCAGGCCGTGGCCGGGCACCGCGTGGCAGCACCCGGGCCAGGTCAGGGCCACACCGGACAGGCCCGGCGCGGCCACCTGCATGGGCGCGACGCCGGGCGGGGAGGGAGCCGGGCCGGGCGGCGTCTCCGCCTCTCCCGCAGCGGGTTCCGTCAGCGCCGGGATGCTGGCCGTGGGCGGTTCGGGCACCGTGCCGGAGGCCGTCAGGGCCGCCGCGGACAGGGCCCCGGCCAGCATCGTGACGTCGGCCCGGCCGGCGCCGATCTCCTCGGCCAGCAGGTCGAGGTCGTCCACGTTCGCGGTGCGCAGCAGCACCTCCTCAGCCTGGGCCCGGGACAGCCGGCGGCGCGAGAGCAGGGTGACCAGGGCGGCCTCACCGGCTGCCCGGTCGCTGTCTCGCCGGGCCCGGGTGTGCCAGGCCCGGATGCGCTGGCGGGCGCGGGCGGTGACGGTCCACTCCAGCCAGTCCAGCGACGGGCCGGTGGTGCGCCGGGTGATGATCTCGACCGTGTTGCCGCTCACCAGGCGGGTGTTCAGTGGCACCAGGGCGCCGTTCACCCTCGCCCCGGAGCAGCGGTCGCCGATCTGTGAGTGCACGGCGTAGGCGAAGTCCACCACCGACGCCCCGACCGGCAGCGAGTGCACGTCGCCCTGCGGGGTGAGCACCCAGATCTCCTGCGACTGGAGCTCGCCGGCGACGGCGGTGAGGTACTCGCTGTCTTCGGCGTCGTGCCAGGCCAGCACGCGCGAGAGCCACTGCGGCTCGGTGCCCGTGCCCTGCTTGTAGGCGTGGTGGGCGGCGCTGCCGTGCTCGGCCTCGGCGTGCATGCGCCGGGTGCGCACCTGCACCTCGACCATGCGCCCACGCAGCAGCACCGTGGTGTGCAGCGACCGGTAGGCGTTGAACTTGGGCCGCGCGATGTAGTCCTTGAAGCGGTCCGGCACGGGTTCCCAGAGGGCGTGCACCAGGCCGAGCACGCGGTAGCAGTCCTCCACGTCGTCCACCACCACGCGCACGCCGATCAGGTCGTGCAGGCTCTCCAGGTCACGCCCGGCGTCGGCGGTCTTGCGGTAGATGCTCCACAGGTGCTTGATCCGGCCGGTGATCTCGTGCGGCCGGTCGCCGTCGTGGGCGTCCAGGTGGTCGCCGAGGCGCGACATCGCCTCGCGCAGCGTGAGTTCCAGGTAGGGGCGGTCTTTCAGGTCGGCGATCAGCTCGAGGTACTCGTCCGGGTGGGCCACGGCGAAGGCCCTGTCCTCCAGCTCGGCCTTCATCAGGGCGAAGCCCAGCCGGTGTGCCAGCGGCCCGTGGATGGCCAGCGACTCGCGGCCGATCCGGGCGGCCTTGGCCGAGGGCAGCGAGCCGATGGTGCGCAGGTTGTGCAGCCGGTCGGCGAGCTTGATCGTGACCACCCGGGGGTCGGCGGCCAGCGCCACGAACAGCTTGCGCAGCCGGGACGCCTCCACCCGGTCGGGGTCGTCGCCGCGCACGGCGGCGACCTTCGTCGCGCCGTCGACCAGCAGGGCCACCTGAGGGCCGAACTCGCGGTCGACGTCTTCGAGCGTCACCCAGGTGTCCTCGACCGTGTCGTGCAGCACGGCACCGATCACGGTGGCGGGCTCGGCACCCAGCTCGGCCACGATCTTCGCGACGGCCAGGGGATGGGTGATGTAGGGCTCGCCGCTCTTGCGGTTCTGCCCGGTGTGCGCCTCGATCCCGTAGACGACGGCCTTGCGCAGCTGCGCCCGGTCCGGCTCGTCCCAGGCCGTGACGGCTGCCTCGAGCTCGGCGACGGCGGTGTCGACGTACGGGTCGGCGTACCGCTCGGGGCTCGGGTCGGGGCTCACGGGAGGTCAGATCGGCAGCTGACCCGGTCGGGTGAAGCTGCCGGCGGTGTGAGGTGCGTTCCGTTCGTGCCACGGACCGGGCGTCGGGAGGGGACCCGGAGCATGACCATGCGGTTCCACCCTTCATGTCGTCTCGCCTGCGCGGCCTTCGTCGTCCCCCATCTTGCCTCCTGCCCGCCGGCCTGGTGAACCTGGGCACTGTGGGGCGAGTGGTGCTGTCCGGCGTCCTGATCTGAGGGGATGACGGGCCCCGGTCCGGCATAATCACCCCGTGTGACCCAGCGGGTACGGACAGCCTTCGCGGTGATCGCCGGTCTGGTGGTCGTCGGCTGCTGTGCGGGACTGGTCGTGATGATCGAGCGCGGCCACGACCCGGCGCAGACGGCGAGCGTGGTGCAGGGCTACGTCGCGCCGATCGCGGTGGCCGTCTCCCTGCTCGGCGCGCTCGCCACCTGGTGGCTCTCGCAGCGGCAGGGCGTGGCGGCACCGGGTGCCCTCGACGCGGCGGCCGGGCAGCTGCGCGGCCGGTTGCGCCAGGCCTGGCGCCGGGAGGCCCGGGCCCGCGGCATCGAGCTGCCCGCCCCGGTCACCGTGCGGTGGCGGTGGGCGGACGGCGACCTGGCCGGCCCCCGCGAGGAGATCGCCGTCCCGGCGCCGCCCGGCCTGCGACCGGTGACGCTGGGCTCGCCCGGTGTCCTCCTCGACGAGGGCTCGGTGACCTCGCTGCACGACTAGCTCTACGTGCGGCTGCCGCACGGCCGTCTGGTGGTGCTGGGGGCGGCCGGCGCGGGCAAGACGGCGGCCATGATCCTGCTCCTGCTCGCGAGTCTGATGGAGGACGACGAAGAGCCCGTGCCGGTCTGGCTCACGCTCAGCAGCTGGGACCCGCACCGCACCCCGCTGCTGGCCTGGGTGCGCGGTGTGATGGCCCGCGACCACCGGTTCCTGCTCGCCGCCGAGTACGGGCCGGACGCGATCGGCGCCCTGCTGGAGAGCGAGCGGGTGGCCCTGTTCCTCGACGGGCTGGACGAGATGCCGGCCGCCGCCCGGGCGGTGGCGCTGCGCCGCCTGGACGCCGAGGGCGGGCAGCTGCGGATCGTGGTCAGCAGCCGGCCGCAGGAGTACCGGGAGGCCGCGGCGTCCGGGCACTGGCACAACGCGGCGGTGGTCGAGCTGCTGCCGCCCTCGCCCCCGGTGATCGCCGACTACCTGCTGCGCGACCAGCGCGACCAGGTGGCGCAGTGGCGTGACCTGGTCGGTCACCTGGTCGAGAACCCTGGCGGCGCACTGGCTCTCACGCTGAACTCGCCGCTCACCCTGTCACTGGCGCGGATCGGCTACCGGGGCCGGTCGCCGGCCGAGCTGACCGAGCCGGGCCGCTTCGACGGCCCGGAACACCTGCGCCGTCATCTGCTGGCCCGCTACCTCGAGACGGCCTACCCCGACCCGGCGGAACGCGAGCGGGCGGTGACCTGGCTGGCCTGGACCGCCCACCAGATGCGCGACGCCCGCACGCTGCCCTGGTGGAAGGTGCCGGGCTGGATCCCCCGCCGGCAGCGCAGCCTGGCCGTCGCCCTCGGGTTCGGGCCGCCGACCGGGGTGCTGACCGGCCTGGCGGACTGGGCCGGCCAGGGGTTCGAGGCCTCGCCCCGGCCGGTGCTGATCGCCCTCGGCGTGAGTGTGCTCGGCGGGCTGCTGTACGGGTTCCTGGCCTCGGTGCCGGAGCTGCGCACCGGCTCGGTGAGCGAGCCGCAGTCGATGGTGGTGCGCGGGCCGGGCCGGGACGACCTGGCCGGTCTGCTGCGCTCGGCCCCGGCGGTGGTCGTGCCCGCCCTGCTGACCGGGCTGCTGCTGTTCGTGCGCGCGGATCTGCCGGTGCTGAACACGTTTCCGGCCCTCTTCGACGGGCTGCTGTACGGCACGCTGGCCGGGTTCGGGGCCGGGGCCAGCGTCGGGGTGCTCCAGCTGTGGCGCACCCCGCTCTCGCAGTTGCCGGCCGCCGGCGCCCGGGGCAGCAGCGACCAGGCCTGGCGCTCGGCCGTGGCCGGCGGCCTGATCACCCTGGCCGCCTCCGGTCTCACCGCGGCGGCCTGCGTGCTGCTGGGCAGCGGGAACCCCACCGGGCCCGGTCATGCCGTGGCCACGGCACTGATCGCCGGGGCGATGGCGTTCACCGCGATGAGCCTGGTGTTCAGTCTCGCGGCGGGTCTCACGGTGGGCCTGACCGCCGTGGTCGGCTCGCTGCTGATTCTCGGGGCGGGCAGTGCCCCGGCCGCCGTTCTGGCGTCGGCCCTGTTCAGCGGGCTGGGCTATGCGATTCACGCCGGGCCGTCGGTGCACCTGCTGGCGGGCGAGATGGTGCTGCGGGTCAAGGGTCTCGGCCGGGTCCGGTTCGCCGGCCTGTTCGCCGACGCCCACGACCGGCAGGTGCTGCGGCAGGTCGGCATGCTGTACGAGTTCCGGCACGCCGAGCTCCAGGACCACCTGGCCCAGCAGGGGGCGCTGCTGCTCAGATCGGGGCGGCGTGAGTCTGGGTCACCGTCAGCCGGCTCGTCGAGGTGTTCAGCGGCCAGGCCATCGGCTGGTAGCCGGTCATCGTGACCTGGAGCGTCTCGAAGTCCTCGTGTGTGGAGAGCGCGCCGACGGCGCTGAGCACCACATTCAGTACCAGGACGGCGGTCGGCTCGGAGACCTCCTCCAGGTCGACGATGACCATCGGGTGCATCTTCGACACCGGCACCCGGTCGACCTTGAGCTTGATGTTGCGCGACGGCCAGGTCGCGTCCGGCCGGAAACCGTTGGCCAGCACCTCGTAATCGAAGTTGCGGTGCGCGGCCAGCGACGACACCACCCCGCGCACCAGGTTCGCCAGTACGTTGCGGTGGCCGATGTCGAGCGTCTCCCACTCGACCAGAATGCGCCTCGCGCCCTTGTCACCCGTCACCCCCGGAAGGTCGGCGTGCGGCGGCGGGACTTGAGCGGAACGGGTGAGCGGCGGGCCGCGCGGCCCGCCGTCCCGTGCCGTTCCCTGGGCCGTCACCTCAGCCAGGGGTTGCCCCGCACCACCGGCAGGGACTGCCAGATCCGGCCCAGGCCCCAGGTGTTGCCGGCCTGGGTGAGGGCGGCGACGATCAGGACCAGGGCGTAGACGATGTGGTAGTCGATCAGCGGGTTGGTCGAGCCGCTCGGCTCACCGGCACTGGTGGTCTGGGCCAGCGGCCATTCGGCGGCCCACATCAGCAGCATCATCGCGGTGCCGCTGCCGGCCGCGATCCGCAGGGCGACGCCGGTGACGGCGGCCACCCCGATCGCACCGAGGCCGAGCATGAACAGCCAGTTCGCCCAGGTCGCGCCGGCCCAGTCGTGGAACAGCGACTCGAACGGGCCGACCGCCACCCCGGACAGGAAGCCCTTGGTCGGGGAACCACCGTTGACCCAGGCCTTTTCGCCGACGGTGGAGTAGTGCAGGCCGAACAGCTTGTCGAGGCAGGCCCACAGGAAGACGAACCCGACACAGATTCTCAGTACGGCCAGCAACCGGGCGCCGGTGGTGGTGATCACCGTTGCCGGGGAGCTGGTTTCGGCGTGGCCGGCCGGGGGACGCTCGGGGTGGGCCCGTGGGGTGGACGGCTGCGGTGCCATGATCGATCTCTCCTCGTCGAGTGGTTCTCGATGGCTGGTGCGCGGTGCCGGACAACGTCATGCTCGCCCCGCCCCGGGCGTCCCGAAAGGGGCAAAGGCCCCATGTCGCGCCGGTCGGTGCGGTTGTTCCGGGGACGCCGTGAGCGGCGAAAGTTCTTACCTCGCCGATGATGTGGGTCACCTTCCGGGTGGTCCGGACCGACGGGACGTTCAGCCCTGACCTGACCGGAACCGGCGCGCGAGACTCGGAGCAGGAATATCCACGAGGAGATGCGCGATGACGCAGGACGTCGAGCAGAGCGGGCCGGGGCAGCCACGTGGTGGATCCGACGGGGTGCTGCTGGGTTTCGACGCGGGATGGGACAGTCCGAGGCCGTTGCGGATCGCGGCCGACGAGGCGGCGGCCCGGCAGGGCCGGCTGGTGGTGATCACCGTGGCCGCGCCCGGGCCGGTGGGCCGGGCCACGCCGCACGATCCGGATGTGCACCGGGGTCAGCGGGCGGCCGCCCGCGCCGCGCGGGTGCGGCATCCCGGCCTGCCGATCTCGACCGTGCACCTGCACGATGGTGAGGTGTCGCGGAGTGAGCCACTTTTCGCCGGTGCCGCCCGGCTGGTGCTGGGCCGCACCGGTCAGCGGGGCGGGCTGTTCGGGAACGACCCGGCCGGGCGCCTGCTGATCCGGGCGGTCAGCTGCCCGACCCTGGTGGTGCCCGCGCACCGGCCGGGGCCGCGGCCGGCGCTGCCGGTGCGCGACGCCGAGATCGGTGAGTGGGGGCCGGTGCTGGCCGCGGTGCCGGACGGCGAGCGCGGTGCCGAGGTGATCCGGGTGGCCGAGGAGGAACGGCAGCGTCGCGGTTGCGAGCTGCACCTGCTGCACGCCTTCGACCAGCTGCCGGGTGAAAGCCGTTCCCAGGCCCTGCATCGCGCGGCCGACGCGATGACGGCGCTGACCGAGGAGGCCGGGCTGGGGCCGGGCTCGGCCTGGTGCGTCATCCTGACCCGGCAGTCCCCGTCGGAGGCGGTGCTGGAGCGGGCGGGGGCCGCCGGCCTGGTGGTGCTGGCCGGTGCCGGTGGCACGGACGGTGAGCCCGGGGGTTCCCGGCTGGTGCGGGATCTGCTGGACCGGTACACGTGCCCGGTGGTGCTGCTGCCGGCCCGGCGCCGTCCACCGATTGATGATCCCGCCGGGGCCCGGCACACGCGGGACTCCGTGCCAGGATGCGGGCGGGGCACCCGCCGGCCCGAACGGACGGCGGCAGCCACCCGCTGACGGTGCACGTCATCGCGACCTCCGGCGGGACGTTGGCCTCTGCCGGCGCGGGACCGCCGGGCGGAGGCTGAAGGTGTTCATGGCAGAGCACATCTGGAGGAGATGACGATGAGCACCAACGCCGGTGCACCTGTCGTGAGGCCGCGGATCGTGGTCGGTGTCGACGGGTCCGAACCGTCCCGGGAGGCGCTGCGCTGGGCCGTCAGGCAGGCCGGGCTGGTGACGGGCGATGTCGTGCCGCAGATCCAGGCGGTCATCGTGTGGGACTTCCCGGCCCCCTACGGCTTCGGCGCGCCCCCGCTGCCGGGCTGGAACGCCCAGGAGGTGGCCCGGGGCGTGATCGACCAGGCCCTGAGCGAGACCTTCGGGGAGAACGTGCCCGGCAACCTGGTGCCGGTGGTGCGTGAGGGCAGCGCCGCCCAGGTGCTGATCGGGTTGTCCGAGGGGGCGTTGATGACGGTCGTCGGCAGCCGGGGGCACGGAGGCTTCACCGGCATGCTGATCGGCTCGGTCAGCGCCAAGGTCGCCGAGCACGCGCACAGCCCGGTGCTGGTGGTGCACGGCGACCAGGACCGCAGGCCGGACGCCGCCTGAGAGCGGCGCCCGGCCGGGGCGATCGGGATCAGTCGGCCGACTCGAAGGTCTTGAGCATCGTCTCGTAACCGGTCTCCAGCGACTTCCAGTCACCGGCCGGCACCGACCAGACCAGGGCGTAGGCCCGGTGGTCGCTCACCCGGATGTTGCGGTTGACGACGTGAAGGGTGCCGCTGGAGACCTTCCAGGTGTATTCCCAGTCGGCGGCGTCCCAGTCGCGGTAGTCCACGCGCTTGAGCCGGATCAGCTTGTAGCCCGCGTACCGCTGATCCGCGGTGCCCTCCTTGCTCTTCCAGTCGGCCAGCACGTCGTCTTGCGGCGTGGTGGTGGTGTCGACCTGGAGGTGGGCGCTGCTGTCCGGATCGCTGTAGTAGACGCTGCTGTACTTGGTCGAGCGCTTCCAGCTCTTCGGCACGGCCACGCTGAAGCCGGTTTTGTCGTGCCGCAGAACGTATCCCGAGGGCAGGGCGTCCTCGTCGTCCTCGTCTTGGTTCTCGTCGTCCTCGGGCTTACCGTCGTCCGTGCTGGTTTCCTCTGCCGCGCTGGTGGTTTCGGTCGGTTCCGGCTCAGCCGTCGCGGACGTGCTCTCCGGCGCCGCGGACGTGCTCTCCGGCGCCGGAGACGTGGCCGCCGGTGTGGCGGACTGCGTGGCCGCCGCGGACGTGGACCCGCCGTCGTCGGGGTCGTCCGCCCCGGCCTTGGTCAGGAGTACGGCCACGATCACCAGGGCGGCGGCCAGCGCCACCGTCGCGATCAGCCGACGGGAGCCGCCGGGCATGCCCGACGTGGCCGAGAGCAGGCGCGCATAGGGGCTTTCCGGTGGTTTGCCTGAGGACGACGAAGGCCGCTCCGCGCCCGCCGCCGACGCGGGGCCGCCCGCCGGCAAGGAGGTGGCGGAGGCGGGCATGGAGGTGGACGCGCTGCTGGGCGCGGGGGGCGATGCGGATGCGGCCGTGGGCTGCCTGGTGAGGGGTGAGCCGGGGGTCGGGGTGTCTGCCGTCGGGTTGCCGATGGCCGGGCCGGCGGGTGCGGGGCCGGAGAGGGCCGGTGCGGGAGGCGAGGTGGGCGGCGTGGCGGCTGAGAGGTTCGACTGCGAAACCGTCTTCGGGCCCGAGGACGCCTGACCCGCCGTGCTGTCCGGGGCCGGCGAAGCGGTCTTGCCCGGCCTGGCCTTGCCGGTGGGGGTGGGCTTCAGCGCGGGGACGTTCTTCGGGGCCGGTTCGCCGGCGCTCGCGGTGGGCGTGGGCTGCGGCGCGTCGGAGTCGTCGGAGTCGGCGGAGTCGTGGGGCAACGGGTCGGACCCCGTCGGGGATGCGGTGTCCGCCGTCGGGGCGTCGAGGGCGGAACCGGTCTCCGGAGCCGCGGACGAGGCCGCCCCGGTCCCGGTCCCGGTCTCCGGGGACGACGGCGTGGCGGAGGCGGCGTTCGGTTCCGGATCGGCCGGGATGGGGACCGTGGTCACCTTGTGCTCGCCCGGTGACGCCTCGTTGTCCTGACCGGTGGTGGACGCCGCGTCGGTCGCCTCGGCTCCGTCGGCCACGGTGTTCGGGCTGGTGTCTGTGGTGGTTGCCTGGTCGGTGGGACTCGTGGCGGCAGAGCTCTTGGCCGTGTGGTTCTTGCCCGCCGTGGCGCCACCGGCAGGAGTCTCACCGGTCGAAGTCCCACCGGTCGAAGTCCCGCTGGACGCCTCATCGACGGACGCCTCATCAGCCGAGGTCTGGTCGGGCGAGGTCTGGTCGGGCGCGACCTTGCCAGGCGAGGTCTGGTCGGGTGAGGCCTTGCCAGGCGCGACCTTGCCAGGCGAGGTCTGGTCGGGTGAGGCCTTGCCAGGCGCGACCTGGTCGGGCGAGACCTTGCCGGGCGCGACCTGGTCGGGCGAGACCTGGTCGGGCGAGACCTTGCCGGGCGCGACCTGGTCGGGCGAGACCTGGTCGGGCGAGACCTTGCCGGGCGCGACCTTCCTGGGCGAGACCTTGCCCGGTGGCGAGGCCTGGTCGGGCGAGGTCTTGTCCGGAGCGGTTCCGTCGGCGGTGAGCTTGCCGTCGGCGGTCTGGGTGGGAGCCGCCTTGCCGCTGGAAGGTCCGTCGGCGATGACCTTGCCCGTGGCGGCTGCACCAGCACCAGCACCAGCATCGGTGTCGGAGGGAGGCGCGTCGTGCGGGGTGGATTTCGTCGTGCCTGATTCTGCTGATGCAGGGGGAACATCGGACGCGGCGCGGGACGAGGCGGCTTCCTCGGATGCCGTGGCCGGGCTCGGGGTTGAGTCAGAGCCGGAGCCAGGGGTTGAGTTCGGCGGTAAGGCGGGGGCCGGCGTCGCAGTCGCTGGAGCCTCGGGCGCGGGGACTTCGGCCGGCGGGGCTTCGGGGGTCTCTTCCGGCGGTTCGGGGTCGGCGGCGGTCTCCTTGCCACCGGCCGCGCCCTTGGAGAAACGGGCGCCGTCGTCGGGTTCACCGTCGGCGGTAGGGGTGGCCGGGCGGCTTTCGGCGTCACCAGTTGTGGGAGCGACCGGGATGCCCGAGACCAGGGTGCCGGGAACACCGGCGCCGGTGATCACCTCGGTGACCGGGGGGACGGGCGCGACGCCGCTCTGCTCGCCCAGGTCGGCCCGGGCCTGGCGCAGCAGCTGCCGGGTGCGGGCCAGATCGGGGCGCAGGGCCGGGTCTTTCGCCAGCATGCGGGCGATGACCGGGGCCAGAGGGCCGGCGTGCTCGGCGGGCGGGGCGGGCTCGTTGACGATGGCCGTCAGGGTGAGGATCTGGTTGTTGCGCCGGAACGGCGGCTGACCCTCGGTGGCCGCGAACAACGTGGCTCCCAGCGACCACAGGTCGTCACCGGGCGTGGGACGGGCCCCCCGGGCGCGTTCGGGCGACATGTAACTGGGCGAGCCGACGAGCATGCCGGTGTTACTCAGCGTGGTCTCGTCGCTGACGCTGGCGATGCCGAAGTCGGTCAGCACCGCACGGCCGTTCGGGCTCACGATGATGTTGGCGGGCTTCACGTCACGGTGCAGCACCCCGGCGTGGTGCGCCGCGCGCAGCGCCCCGAGCAGGTCGAGGCCGATGTCGATGACGCTGCCGATGGACAGCGGCTCGTTCGCGTTGAGCTCGGCCAGCGTCTTGCCGACCAGCAGCTGCATCACGATCCACGGCCGGTCGTCGGCCTGGAACACGTCGAAGATCGTGACGGCGGAAGGGTGATCGATGCGGCCGGCGGCGCGAGCCTCCCGCAGCATCCACTGGTTCAGCTCGTCGCGCTGTTCCTTGGTGACGCCGGGGGAGGGCGGTAGTTCCTTGATGGCGACTTCGCGGTTCAGGACGTAGTCGTAGCCGGTCCAGACCGCACCCATGCCACCACGGCCCACGAGGTGCCCGATGCGGTAACGGCCTGCGAGAAGCCCTTGTTCGGAGGACGTCATGACGCGGTGCTCACCCGCGCTCCTTCTGCCCGATCCGCCGAAGGGCGCGCGGACCGTAGGGCCAAACGCGTCCACAGCCCCTTCACCTGATCCAGGGCACCGGGTGAAGAGTACAAATTTGGCAGATTTGCGCCGCAGGCGCCAATTGGGCCAGATGCTGAGCCGCCGCCCGGCGCTGTCGGCCCGGCTGATCGCGCTGCCCGGGCGGCGCCTTCAAAGGCATCACGGGGCGGCCACTCTCGGTGCGCGGCGTCCGTCCGAGGGCATGGTGTTCGTTTTTGACACCACCAACGGCTCCAGGGCGGTGTCAAAAACAAAAGGGCATCTCCTGCCGAGCCGCAGTCGGTCCGCTACCGGGTTGAGCGACGTGGATCATGCCTGCTAGACAGGCATCGGGGGGAATCATCGGATGAATGGCAGAAAGCATGACCATCGCTCTGGCTGGAATCAGCCTGTTCGGCCTGCTGGGGTACCTCGGCGTGATGGGTTACCTGCACCGGTCGCCGACCGGTTACGACCCGTTGCGCCATGCCGTCAGCGACTACGGGGTGGGCCCCTACCGGCGATGGTTCACCGCTGCGGCGGCGGCCAGTTCGGTGGGAACCTATGCGCTGGCCGGTGGGCTCGCGGTGACGCCCGGCTTCCCGCCGCTGGCCACCGAGGACCTGGTGTACCTGCTGCTGATTCCGCTCACCCGGGCCGGGGTGGCGCTGTTCCCGACCGACCTGGAGGGAGACCGGGCCACCCGGTCGGGGCGTCTGCACTACCTGTTCGCCATCGCCCAGTTCACGCTGATCTACCTGGCGGTTGCCGACCTGACCGGCGACCTGGGCGTTATCGACCCGTGGAGCGGGTTCTCCGGCGTGCTGACCGGGCTGCGGTGGGTGGTGACGGTGTCGCTGGTGCTGCTCGTGCTGGCGCTGCTGGCCCGGCGCGTCCCCCGGCTCGCCCCGCTGACCGGGCTGTTCGGGCTCTGGGAGCGGGGTTTCCTGTTCGGTGTGCAGTTCTGGTTCGTGGCGGTGGCCGTGGGTCTGCTCGCGGCGGGGGTCTGAGCAGCGAGGGTCTGAGCGGCGGATAGCCTGGGGGCGATGTCCTGGTTCACCCGGGGCCGGAAACACCGGCCCGCCGACCCCGCCGCGCGGGGCCTGGTGCGGGCGCACCGGGCCGAGGTCCGGCTGGACCGCGAGATTCTGCTGCCGGAAACCAGTTTCGATCTCGCCGCCGGGCGCACCCTGGCCGTGACCGGGCCGAACGGGGCGGGCAAGACCACGCTGCTGCGGGTGCTGGCCGGGCTCACCCGGCCCACGGCCGGCCAGGTGCGGGTCGGTGGCCTGGCACCGGACGAGCGATCGGCCGGGTTCCGGCGGGCGGTCGCGGCGCTGATCGGGATGCCAGCCCTGGCCCGCAACCTGACGCTGGGTGAGCACCTCCGGCTGGTCGCCACCTCGTGGGGCGACGACCTGGAGCAGGCCGGGCGGCGAGCCGACGATCTGCTCGACGCACTCGGGATCGACCGGCTGGTCAACCGTTTCCCGCACGAGCTGTCGTCCGGGCAGACCCAGCTGTTCACCCTCGCGCTGACCCTGGTGCGGCCCTGCGACGTGCTGTTGCTCGACGAACCCGAGCAGCGCCTCGACCCGGACCGCCTGGACCTGGTGGCCGGCCTGCTGGAACGGCTGGCGCACGCGGGCACGACCGTGGTGCTGGCCAGCCACTCGGCCCGGCTGGTGGACCGGATCGCCGACGACCGGCTGGAGATCGGCACCGCGTCGTGAGTTCGGCGGGTTCGGCGGGTGAGGTGGGCCAGGCGGGTTCGGCGGGCGCGGTGGGCGAGGCCGGTGCCCGGTTGCGCCGGCTCAGGGACGTTCACGCCGGCCGGGGCGGGGCGGACGCGCCGGACCTGGTCTACGCCGGGTACGTCGTGGTGCTCCTGGTCCTGTTCATCGGGGTGCCGTTGCTGCTGGCCGCGGTACGGGCGCTGAGCGGTGACGAGGTGGCCGGGGCGGTGTTCTCCGCGGCCGGGGAGCGCGGGCTGCGGATCGGGGTGGGCGGCTTCCTCGCCGCCGCGGCGGCCTGCGGCCGGGTGTACGGGCCGGTCACGCCGGAGCCGTTCTTCGTGACCCTGCTGGTCGGCACCGATCTGCCCCGGGCGCTCGCGTTGCGCCGCCCGTTCCTGCTGGCGACGGCGGTGGCGGCCGTGCCCCTGGCGACGGCCGGCCTGGTGGCCGGGCTGACCTTCCTGGCGAACGGCGTGCTCTCGGGGCCGGGCCTGGTCCGGTTCCTGGCCGTCGTGGCGGCGGTGATCGTGCTGGCCGCCTGGCTCTGGCTGGCCGGGCAGGTGCTGCCGGACCGGTGGGCGTGGGTCCTGCCCGGCGTCGTCCTCACCCTGACCGGAACCGGGCTGCTCGTGCCCGCCGCCGACGTCCCGACCCCGTGGGGCTGGGCGGCCCGGGCGGTGGTGGGGCACGACGGCACGGCCTGGGCTGCGGCTGTCCTGCTCGTGGTGACGGCGGGGGCCGCCGTGGTGACGGTGCCGGTGCTGCTGTCGGCGACGAGTGGTCCCCGGTTGCGCGCCGACGCCGAGCGCCGGCAGATCACCCGCACGGCGGCGTTCAGCGGTGAGATCACGGTGGCCCTCGACGTCTACCGGGCCCGGCCCGGGCTCGGGCGCACCTGGCGGGCCGTGCGCGGGCGGCCGGCACCGGTGCGTTTTCTGGTGCGCGATCTGGTGGCCGGCGCCAGGACGCCTGTCCGCTTCTCGGTCGGGTGTCTCACCCTGGTCGTCGGGCTGGGTCTGACGGCGCACGCCCCCGGCCTGCTCGTGGCCGGGGCCGGCAGCGGGCTGGTCTATCTGGCGCTGGGGGTGTTCAGCGACGGCTTCCGGCACGCGGCGCAGGCGGGCGCCGGGCCGCCGTTGTACGGGGTGGGCGTGGCGGAGCTCTTCGTCGTCCACAGTTTGCTGCCCTTGACCGCCCTGCTGGTGACGGCGGTGGCCGTGGGCGGGACCGGCGTGGTGGCGGCCGGGCTGCTGCTGGTGGCGGTGCGTGCCTATGACAGCGCGAAGGGGCCGCTGCCGCCGATCCTGCTGACCCCCGTTGCCTCGCCGGCGGGCGACCTGTCGTCGCTGAACGTGCTGATCTGGCAGGCCGACGCCGCGCTGATCTCGGTGTTCTGCGGAGCGGTGATCGCCGTGGCCCAGCCGGTGCACGCCGCAGTGGCGGCCACGGTGATCGTCGCGCTGCTGCTCGCCGGTCTTCGGCGTCGTCTGCACCGGTTGTGAAGACCGGTCATGACAGCGAGGGGATCCGTTGCGGCACCACGGTCGAGCAGTCGTGCCGGGCGAAAAGGCCCTGGGCGCGGGCGATGTCGTCGTCGGTGGCGGACGGTACGTGGCCGAGGGGATGACGCAGGCCGAGGCGCCGGTAGCGCTCTGCGCCCAGGGGGCGGAACCCGACGATCTCGACCCGCGGCCGGTTGCCCAGCCCGGCGACGAAACGGGCGATGCCGGTGACGTTCTCGGCGGAATCGGTGAGGCCCGGGATCAGCAGGAAGCGGATCCGGGTGTCGCGTCGCAGGTCGCCCAGCCGCCGGGCGAAGCGCAGCACCGGGTGCACGTCGGCACCGGTGATCTCGCGGTACAGGTCCGGGTCGGTGGACTTCAGGTCGAGCACCATCCGGTCCACGTGGTGCAGCGTGTCGTCGCCGACGATGGCGCCGAGGTAACCGGTCGTCTCCACCGTGGTGCGCAGTCCGGCCGCGAAGCAGCGGCGCAGCACCTCGGCGGTGAAGCGGGGCTGGGCGAACGGGTCGCCGCCGGTCAGGGTGAGGCCACCACCACAACCGGTGAGGGTTTCGCGGCAGCGCCGGATCCGGCCCAGGGCCGCGGTCAGCGACAGGCAGTGACCGCCGGAGTCGCCGCGGGCGTCCGGGGCCGGGCAGCTGCGGCACTCCAGCGGGCAGCCGGCGAGCCTGACCACCAGCTCGTACTCCCCGTCCGCCGGTGACCGGGTCAGGTTCCAGGAGTGCACACTGCCGGTGATCTGCTCACCGAGGGCAGCCTCGACGTGCAGGTCGGGGGCGAGCAGGTCGTTGCTCATGGCGAAGCACTCCCGGGGGCGGTAGCCGGTTACCCAAGGTCATTGCACCTCGGCGGTGCGTGTCTGGTGTAGGGCCCAAAGCCTCGGGATCTCGCGGTCACCACGGGTTGTGGCGGCGGTTGCGGCTGGGCGGCTGGAGCGGGGACAGGCAACGTGACGCCTTCGCCGGCGGGATCGGGGTGGACACCGGGGCGTCGGGGCGCTCCCAGACGGGCACGGTGACGAACCTGCGCCCGCTGAGCTCCTGTGGAACGATGCGCAGGAAGCGGTGTTTGGGGGCGCCGTGCAGGGGAGTGAGGGGCAGCTCGTCGGCGGCCGCCAGGTCGGCGAGCTCGGTCAGCTCGTCGGCGTGCCCCTTGAGCACCACGCTCCAGGCCCGGGAGATGCCGGGCGCGTAGCCGTCCACCTCGAAGGCCACCCGCTCGCCGGCGGCGGCGCTCAGCTTGGAGCCGCCCGCGGTGCGCACCAGCAGGTACCCGTCGGCGACGGCGTAGTTGACCGGGAAGATGTCCGGTCGGCCGCCGATCGTCACCGCCAGGCGCCCGATGTCGGTGGAGTGCAACATGTCCCAGCAGGCCGCGGCCGACAGGTACTCGTGTGCCTCCGTCGAAGTCATGATCACTTGTCCTCCATCGGGTTTCGGGCCGGCTGGCCCCCGCGACCAGGATCTCTCGACATCGAGCTACCGGTCATGGGGACCAAGGGGCATCGGTGACGGACGATTGTCGCGGATGTGAGCCAGGCCTCAGGGTCTCTCGGCGCCACCGAACGTCCCGGGGCCGGAAGGGATCCCGACCGCTTGGGGACCTTCGTCCCTGTGATCCGCGCCGCCCGTGACCGACCTTTGTGGTGTCCGTTCCGGTCGCGGCCCCTGTGTTTCGGAGCGGTAAATTCCCTTCCCACAGGAGAAGTCATGATGTTCGAGCGTGTCCTGGTGGCGACCGACGGATCGGCCTGCGGCGACCATGCTTTCGCCGTGGCCCGGTCGATGGTCAGCCGTGAGCTCGGTTCCGAGCTGACGGTCGTGCACATCGCCCCGGCCAGGGCCAAGGCGCTGGACGACGCCAACGAGCGGCTGGGCCAGACCGTGACCCGCCTGGCCGGCGAGGGGGTGCGGGCCCGCCTGGTGACGCCCGCGGTGCGGTTCGGCGGCCCGGCCCACGCCATCGCGGAGACCGCCGACGAGGTGGACGCCGACGTCATCCTCGTCGGTGACCTGGGGGCCGGCCCGCAGACCGGTGCGGTCTCCGTGCGCCTGCTCCAGACCGCGCACCGGCCGGTGATGGTGATCCCGATGCCGGACGACCAGATCGTCGACTGAGGCGGCGGGTGGCCCTGCCATAGTGGCCGGATGAGTGAACAACCGGGAGGCGGGCGCCGTCAGGTGCCCGCGTTCGTGATCGTGCTGACGGTGATCGTGCTGGTCACGGTCGCGGTGCTCTGGTCGGGCATCGGCAAGGGAGCGGACCCGTCCCCGGATCAGTGCGGCAAACCGGTGAGTGAGCGGGTCGGGGGATGGATGTGCCCCGGCGAGGTGAGCGTCACGACCTCAGACCCAGCGACCTCGCGATGAGGATGCGCTGCACCTCCGACGTGCCCTCGCCGATCTCCAGGATCTTGGCGTCGCGGTAGAACCGGGCCACCGGGTACTCGTTCATGAAGCCGTAGCCGCCGAAGATCTGGGTGGCGTCGCGGGCGTTGTCCATGGCCGCGTTCGAGGCCACCAGCTTGGCGATGGCGGCCTCCTTCTTGAACGGCTTCCCGGCCAGCATCCTCGCCGCGGCCGCGTAGTAGGCCAGGCGCGCGGTGTGGGTGCGCACCTCCATGTCGGCGATCTTGAACTGGATCGCCTGGTAGCCACCGATCGTGCGGCCGAACGCCTCGCGCTCGCCGGCATGGCGCAGCGACTCGTCCACGCAGCCCTGGGCCAGGCCCACCGAGAGCGCGGCGATCGCGATCCGGCCCTCGTCGAGGATGGACAGGAACTGGGCGTAGCCGCGTCCGCGCTCGCCGAGCAGGTTGGTGGCGGGCACCCGCACGTCGTCGAAGAACAGCTCGCGGGTGTCGGAGGCCGACCAGCCCACCTTGGAGTACTTCTGGCCGACAGTGAAACCCGTTGTGCCCGAAGGAATGATGATTGCCGAGATCTCGCCGGGGGCGGTCAGGGCGGTGACGGTGACCAGAGACGTGATGTCGGTGCCGGAGTTGGTGATGAAGCACTTGGAGCCGTTGATCACCCACTCGTCGCCGTCCAGGCGGGCGGTGGTGCGGGTGGCCCCGGCGTCCGAGCCGCCGCCCGGCTCGGTCAGGCCGAACGCGCCCAGCCGGGTGCCGGCCGCCAGGTGCGGCAGCCAGGCGTCCTTCTGCTCCGCGGTGCCGAAGCGGTGGATCGGCATCGCGCCCAGCCCGACCCCTGCCTCCAGCGTGATCGCCACCGAACTGTCCACCCGGGCCAGCTCTTCCAGGGCCAGGCAGAGCGCGAAGTAGTCTCCGCCCATCCCACCGTGCTCCTCCGGGAACGGCAGCCCGAACAGGCCCATCGCGCCCATGCCGCGCACGATCTGATAGGGGAACTCGCCGCGCTCGTACAGGTCGCCGATCACCGGGGCGACCTCCCTGCGGGCGAACTCCTCGACCGTGGCCCGCAGGGCGGCGTGCTCGGGGGAGAGCTCAAGATCCATGACCATCTCCTTCGGTGAACGGTTCGACGGTCATCAGCACTTCGTCCTTGGTGACGGTGGCCCCCGGCCGGGCGCGTAGCTCGCGCACCACACCGTCGGCGGGGGAGGTGAGGGTGTGCTCCATCTTCATTGCCTCGACCACAGCCAATGGTTGTCCCGTGCTGACCTTTTCGCCGTCCTGGACGCTGACCAGGGCGATCGTTCCGGGCATCGGTGAACGCACCGGCCCGCCGCCCCCGTCGGTCGCCGCCCGGCCGGCGGCGAGGGGTTCGCGCAGCGCCCAGGTCAGGCCGTCGCGGGTGATCCACAGCGTGCCGTCGCGGGCCGCCGCGGTGGTGTAGGTGCGGGTGACGCCGTCGTGGGTGTGGTGCACTACGTGGGGACGTCGGTCGGGGTCGGGTTGGGTGCGGCTGCGGACCGGCTCGCCGCCGTCGACGATCAGCAGGGCGTCATCCGCCCGCCCTCGCGACCGAACCTCGAAAAGCTTCTCCCGGCAATCGAACCGATGCGTGGAGCCTGCCGGTTCCCCGATGCGCCAGCCGCCGGGCAGGTCGAACGGGTCGATCACGGCCTCCGGGTCGTCGGGGGGCTCCAGCCCGAGCAGCCTCAGGCCGGCCGCCAGACCCAGCACGTCGTCCGGAACCGGATGTGCGGTCAGCTCTTCCAGGTCGCGCCCGATCAGGCCGGTGTCCAGGTCGCCGTCGCGCACCCGCTGATCGGCCAGAAGGTTCAGCAGAAAGCCGGTGTTCGTCTGTACACCGAGCACGACCGTGCGTCGCAGTGCCGTGCTCAGGCGGCGCAGCGCCTCGGCCCGGTGCGGGCCGTGGGCGATGATCTTGGCCAGCATCGGGTCATAACCGGTACCGATCACCTGGCCCCGGGTGACACCGGAGTCGACGCGCACGCCGTCCGGAAGCTCCAGTGCGAGAACCTCTCCCGCCGAGGGCAGGAATCCGGCGGCCGGATCCTCCGCGTACAGCCGCACCTCGATCGCGTGCCCCTGCGCACGCGGTGCGGCCGGCCAGGGCGCGGGCTCCCCGGCCGCGATCCGCAGCTGCGCCTCCACCAGGTCGACGCCGTAGACCTCCTCGGTCACCGGATGCTCCACCTGGAGGCGGGTGTTCATCTCCATGAAGTACCACTCGTGCGGCCGGTCCCCGGTCACGATGAACTCCACCGTGCCCGCCCCCACGTACCCGCAAGCCTGCGCGGCCCGGCAGGCCGCCTCGCCCATCGTCTCGCGCTGCTCCGGCGGCAGCAGGGGCGAGGGGCACTCCTCCACCACCTTCTGGTGGCGCCGTTGCAGCGAGCACTCGCGCTCGCCCAGGTGCGTGACGGCGCCGAACCGGTCTGCCAGAACCTGGATCTCGATGTGTCGCGGTGTGGTGACGAGGCGCTCGAACAGCAGGGTGTCGTCGCCGAACGCGGCCCGGGCCTCGCGGCGGGCCGTCTGCACGGCACCGTCCAGATCTCCGGCGCGGTGCACCTCGTGCATGCCCTTGCCGCCACCGCCCGCCGACGGCTTGATCAGCAGCGGGTAGCCCACCTCGTCCGGGTCGGTCGAACCAGGGACGACGGGAACACCGGCCGCGCTCACCGTGTTCCGGGCCCGGATCTTGTCTCCCATCGCCTCGACGGCCGTTGCCGGCGGGCCGACGAACACCAGCCCGGCCTCCTCGCAGGCCCGGGCGAAGGCCGGGTTCTCGCTCAGGAAGCCGTATCCCGGATGGATCGCCTGCGCGGCGCCCACCCCGGCGGCGCGGATCAGCTCCGGTGGCGACAGATACGACTCGATCCGCACCGCGACGTCCGCCGCCAGCACGTGCGGTGACCCGGCGTCGGCGTCGGAATACACGGCCAGCGAACGAATCCCGAGCCGTCGCAGGGTTCGGAAGATCCGCACCGCGATCTCGCCGCGGTTGGCCACCAGCACGCTGTCGAACATGGTCACATCCGGAAGAGGCCGAAGCCCGGGTCGCCGAGCGGGGCATTCGAGCAGGCCGAGAGGCACAGCCCGAGAACGGTTCTGGTGTCGGCCGGGTCGATCACGCCGTCGTCCCAGAGCCGGGCCGTCGAGTAGTACGGGTTGCCCTGAGTCTCGTACTGCTGCCGGATCGCCGAGGGATCGGCCCCGACGGTGCCCAGCACCGTCGCGGCCTGCTCGCCGCCCATCACCGAGATCCGGGCGTTCGGCCACATGAACAGGAACCGGGGGGAGTACGCCCGCCCGGCCATCGCGTAGTTGCCGGCCCCGAACGAGCCGCCGACGACCACGGTGAGCTTCGGCACGCGGGTGGTCGCCACCGCCGTCACCAGTTTGGCCCCGTGCTTGGCGATACCGCCGGCCTCGTACTCGCGGCCCACCATGAAACCGGAGATGTTCTGGAGGAACACCAGGGGAATGCCGCGCTGATCGCACAGCTCGATGAAATGTGCTCCCTTGAGAGCCGACTCGGAGAACAACACGCCGTTGCTGGCCACCACACCGACCGGGTGGCCGTGCAGGTGGGCGAATCCGGTCACCAGGGTGTCGCCGTACTCCGGTTTGAACTCGGCGAGCCCGGGGGCGTCGACGATGCGGGTGATCACCTCGTGGACGTCGTACGGAATGCGCGGGTCGGTGGGCACGGTGGAGTAGAGACCGGCCGGGTCACAGGCCGGCTGCCGGGTCGGAATCCGTTGCCAGGGAACAGGTGTGCGAGCGCCGAAGGTGGAGACGATGGAGCGTACGGTGCGCAGGGCCTGGGCGTCGTCGTCCACCAGGTGGTCGACCACGCCGGAGACGCGCGCGTGCAGCTCGCCGCCGCCGAGCTGCTCGGGGCTCACCACCTCGCCCGTCGCGGCCTTCACCAGAGGCGGGCCGCCGAGGAAGATGGTGCCCTGGCCGCGCACGATCACCGCCTCGTCGGACATCGCCGGCACGTAGGCGCCACCGGCGGTACACGACCCCAGAACCGCCGCGATCTGCGGGATTCCGCGGGCGGACATCCGCGCCTGGTTGAAGAAGATCCGGCCGAAATGGTCGCGGTCGGGGAACACCTCGTCCTGCCGGGGCAGGAACGCGCCGCCGGAGTCGACGAGATACAGGCAGGGGAGCCGGTTCTCCAGGGCGATCTCCTGCGCGCGCAGGTGCTTCTTGACCGTGATCGGGTAATAGGTGCCACCCTTGACGGTGGCGTCGTTGGCGACGATCACGCATTCCCGGCCGCTCACCCGGCCGACGCCGGTGATCAGGCCGGCGGCGGGGGCCTCGTCGTCGTAGAGCCCGTTCGCGGCCAGGGGCGACAGTTCGAGAAAGGGGGACGACGGGTCGAGCAGCTCGTCCACGCGGTCGCGGGGGAGCATCTTGCCGCGCTGCACGTGCCGGTCGCGAGACCGCGCGGGGCCGCCCAGGTGCGCCGCCGCCAGCCGGGCTCGCAGGTCGGCGACCAGGGCGCGGTGGGCTGCCTCGTTCACCGTGGGGGCGTCCGGCCGGGTCGGCCCGGGGGATGACGTCATTGTCGTCCGGCCTCCCTCGTACGGTGAGTGAATCCTCGATCACCATACTGACCGCTCGTACGGTCAGCAATACACTGGCGGCATGACATCGCGAGCCAGCTCCCGTGAGGCCATCCTGCGGGTGTTCGCCGAGCGGGTGGCCGAGAAGGGCTACGCCGACACCAGCCTGGGAGACGTGGCGGCCGAGCTGGGCCTGAGCAAAGGCACCATCGTGCACCACTTCCGCAGCAAACAGGCGCTTCTGGGCGAGCTGCACGAGGCCTACTTCGCCCGCCGGTTCGCCGAGGCGCAGCACGTGCTGGCCGAGCTGGAGCACCCGATCGACCGCCTGGTCGCGATGATCTACGCGCTGCTGGCGGCCCACCGCGACGACCGGGCGGCCAGCCTGGCCTGCCTGCGTGAGCTGGTGCGGTATTTCGAGGGGGAGCTCGGGGCGTTCGTGCACGGCCAGCGCGAGGCCTACACGGCCATCGTCGTGGGCATCCTCGAAGACGGTGCGGACCGTGGCCTGATCACCGTGGAAGACGCCCGGATGACCGCCCTCCAGATCTTCGGCATGTGCAACTACGCCTGGACCTGGTACCGGCCTGAGGGAAAACTGTCGGTGGAACAGATCGCGGAGCAGTTCGCCCGCACGCTCCTGGCCGGACTGGTGAGCCCGGTCGACCCGGGGCGGCGCGAACCGGACATCGCACGGGCCGTCGCGACCGTGCGCGGGGCACCAGGGAGGACGGACTGATGGACGCCGACCACGACCGGCCGCAGATCGACCAGCGGGGGCTGTATCTCGAGGAGTTCCAGGTGGGTGCCCGTTACCGGCACCGGCCGGGCCGCACCGTCACCGAGGCCGACAACGTGCTGTTCACCACCTTGACCATGAACACCCAGTCGCTGCACCTGGACGCGGTTTTCGCGGCCGGCCAGGAGCCTTTCCGCCGGGTGCTGGTGAACTCGATGTTCACCCTGTCCACGCTGGTCGGGCTGTCGGTGGCGCAGCTGACCCAGGGGACGCTCGTGGCCAACCTCGGTTTCAGCGAGATATCTTTCCCGTCACCGCTTTTCATCGGTGACACGCTGTACGCGTCCACCGTCGTGCTGGACAAGCGGGAGTCGTCGTCGCGGCCGGGCGAGGGGATCGTGTCGCTGCGCCACGTCGGGGTGAACCAGGACGACGTGGTGGTCGCCCGGGCGGTCCGGGCGACCCTGGTGCGGACGGCTCCCTGACCGGTCAGGCGCTCGTGCGCTCGCGCAGCGCGTTGAGCAGGCCGGGGGGGGCATCTGGGCCGCGATCTGGTCGGCCAGCGGCTCGGCGGCAGACGGGTCCACCCGGAACAACATGTTCGTATTGCGGGATCCGGGTGGCTCTCGCTCGCCCTGCCCCCGCCGCTACTCGGCTGCCGGGTAGGGAGACAGGGTGCTGCGGTTCTCGTCGATCGCCAGGCCCCGGCCCACCTGCGGCACCGCCCGCTGGGCGCAGTCGGTGCGTGAGCAGGTCTTGCAGCCCGGCCCGATCGGGGAGGCGGCCGTGCGGTCGGACAGGTCCAGGCCGGCCGAGTAGACCAGGCGTCCGGCATGGCGCAGCTCGCAGCCCAGGCCGATGGCGAAGGTCTTGCCGGCGGCGCCCCAGCGTGGTGGGCGGTGGATCACCGTGCGGGCGATCCAGAAATAGTGTCGTCCGTCGGGCATCACGGCCACCTGGCGCAGGATCTGGCCGGGGGCGGCGAAGGCTTCGTAGATGGTCCACAGTGGGCAGGTGCCGCCGGTGCGGGTGAAGTGGAAACCGCTGGCCGACTGGTGTTTCGACATGTTCCCGGCCCGGTCCACCCGGATGAACGAGAACGGGACGCCGCGGGCCCGGGGCCGTTGCAGCGTGGACAGGCGGTGGCAGATCGTCTCGAAGCTCACCCCGTAGTGCGCGGCCAGCCGTTCCACGTCGTAACGGAAACGCTCGGTGGTGGCGAGGAAGTCGGCGTAGGGCAGGAGCAGGGCGGCGGCGAAGTAGTTGGCCAGCCCGATCCGGGTGAGCGAGCGCACCGCCGGGTTCTGGATCTCCGCGGTCATCGAGGTGATCAGCCGGTCGTTCTCGATCAGCGCCAGCTGACCGGCCATCCGGTAGGCCCGCTGCCCCGAGTCCAGCCGGGGTGAGAGGGACAGGACTCCCGCCCGGGCGTCGAACCGGTGCAGATCGCCCTCGGCGTCGGGCAGTTCGGCCACCCGCACGTCGTGCACGGCCAGCCGCCGCCGCAGGGCCTTGGCGGCGCGCACCTCGGGCAGGCCGATCGTCGCGGCCAGGTTCTCGGCGGCCTGGTCGAGGGCGGCGAAGTGGTTCTTGTTGCGGTAGAAGAAGGTTCGAACCTCTTCGTGCGGCATCGGGGTGGCGGACGGCAGTTCCCGGTCGCCCGACAGCGCGGCCACCTGCTCGGAGGCCTGCCGGTAGCGGTGGTGCAGCAGCGACACCGCGCGGGCGCTGTCGGGGAAGTGCCGGGCCAGCTCGGCCGCGTCGGTGGTGGGCAGGCCGAGGTCGGCGAAGGCGTCGCGCAGCTCGGCGGTGAGCCGGGTGGCGTCGTCGGTGGCGAAGTATCCGGCGTCCAGCCCGAAGGCCTCGGTCAGCTTCAGCAGCACCGGCACCGTGAGCGGGCGCCGGCTGTGCAGCAGCTGGTTGAGATAGCTGGGTGAGATCTCCAGCAGCCGGGCCAGATCGACCTGGCTCATCCGCCGGTCGAGGATCAGCTGACGCAGACGCGGCCCCGCGAACGTCTTCTCCATCGACGAACGATAACCACCCCGGAAACTTCGCAGATTCGCAAGGCCGGGCGAAAAGTTGGCCGTAATTGGCGAATTGGGCGCCTCGACGGTGCTGTGGACGGCTGCCACGGTGGAGGCACAGCCCGGTCACCGCCCTGAGGAGGCAGCCATGACGGACGCGGAACAGCTTGCGGCGCAGTGGAAGACGGACGAACGCTGGGCCGGTGTGCGGCGCACCTACTCGGCGGACGACGTGCTGCGCCTGCGTGGCACCGTTGTCGAGGAGCACACGCTGGCCCGCCGTGGGGCGGAGAAGTTGTGGCGTGCGCTACACGACGAGGAATACCTGCACGCCCTCGGCGCCCTCACCGGCAACCAGGCCGTGCAGCAGGTGCGGGCCGGGCTGAAGGCGATCTACCTGTCCGGCTGGCAGGTCGCGGCCGACGCCAACGCGGCCGGCCAGACCTACCCCGACCAGAGCCTGTACCCGGCCGACTCGGTGCCCCGGGTGGTGCGGCGCATCAACAACGCTCTGCTGCGGGCCGACCAGATCAGCCACAGCGAGGGGGATCACGGCACCGACTGGCTGGTCCCGATCGTGGCCGACGCCGAGGCCGGTTTCGGTGGTGCCCTGAACGCGTTCGAGCTGATGCGGGCGATGATCGCGGCCGGTGCCGCCGGCGTCCACTGGGAGGATCAGCTGGCCTCCGAGAAGAAGTGCGGGCACCTGGGCGGCAAGGTGCTGATCCCGACCGGCCAGCACGTGCGCACGCTGAACGCGGCCCGGCTGGCGGCCGACATCGCCGGGGTGCCCTCGGTGATCGTCGCCCGCACCGACGCCCAGGCCGCGACCCTGCTGACCAGCGACGTGGACGAGCGTGACCGGCCGTTCGTGACGGGGGAGCGCACCGCGGAGGGGTTCTACCGGGTGCGGGGCGGGATCGAGCCGTGCATCGCCCGTGGCCTGGCCTACGCCCCGCACGCCGAGCTGCTGTGGATGGAGACGTCGAAACCCGATCTGGCGGTGGCGAAGGCGTTCGCGGAGGGAATCCGGGCCGAATACCCCGAGCAGATGCTGGCGTACAACTGCTCGCCGTCGTTCAACTGGCGCAAGCACCTGGACGACGACGAGATCGCCGCGTTCCAGAAGGAGCTGGGGGCCATGGGGTACAAGTTCCAGTTCATCACGCTGGCCGGTTTCCACGCGCTGAACCATTCGATGTTCACCCTGGCCAAGGGGTACGCGGAGAGCGGGATGAGCGCGTACGTCGATCTCCAGGAGCGCGAGTTCGCCTCGGAGGCAGACGGTTACACCGCCACCCGGCATCAGCGTGAGGTCGGCGTGGGCTGGTTCGACCTGGTGAGCACGGCCGTGAACCCGGCGGCGGCCACCACCGCGCTGGCCGGGTCGACGGAGCGGGAGCAGTTCTGACGCGGATCGGGGCGGCCGCCGACGGGCGCTACCGGGAGGTGCTGACCCCCGGCGCGGAACCGCCCGGCTGAGGCCGCGAGGCCCACTGGCCGGCGCCCAGGGCACCGGCGACCGCCGCGCTGGCCAGGGCCGCGCGGCGGTGGCCGGGGGCGACGGCGGCCAGGCCGATCATGCTCGCGGCGTGCAGCGTGTCGATCAGTACGGCCCAGCCCGCCGGTGCCCCGGGGCGCAGCCCGACGGCCGCCGCCTGCGCCAGGTGCCGGGCGCCGAGCACCCGGGCAGCGGGCAGCAGACCCGGCGTGGCCGGATCGGCGCCCACCGCGCGGATCACCCCGGCCGGACGCAGCAGCAGGGCGGCGCCGAACGCGGCTCCGGCCAGGGCGATCACGCGGTTGCTCATGCGCGGAACCCTACGACTGCGCGGAATCCGACGACGACGCGGAACCCGGTGACGACGCGGAACCCGACGACGACGCGGAACCCGGCGCTGACGAGCCGATCCGGCTCTTCAGCGCCCCGACCACCGGCTTGGCCTTGTCGGTGAGCACGATCAGCCCGGCCCCGGCACTGGCGACGGCCGGCCCGACCGCCGAGGTCAGGGCGCCGACCCGGTGGGCCACCCACTGCTGCTTGCTGGACGTGCGGGCCTGGTCGTCGAACAGGCCGTGCGAGCCGAAGTCGCGTCCGCCCGGGCCGTCCGCGGGCTCCCAGAGGTTCTGCGGCTGGTCGGCCGGGCGCGGGTCGGGCGTCTGCTGCGACGAGAACCCGGTGCGGGACAGGTACTTGTCCAGCACGGCCGGCACCAGGGCGTTGCCCAGGATGGTCTTGGCCGCGCCGGTACCCACCCAGTACTCGCGGCGTCCCGGGTGGTCGGCGGCGTACAGCACAGCCTGGGCGGCCACCTCGGGCTGGTAGATCGGGGGCACCGGCTGGGCCTGCTTCGGCAGCCGGGAGAGCACCCAGGAGAACTGCGGGGTGTTCACCGCCGGCATCTGCACCATCGTGGTGCGGATGCCGCTGCCCTCGTTCATCAGCTCGATCCGCAGCGACTCGTGGAAGCCCTGCACGGCGTGCTTGGCCCCGCAGTAGGCGCTCTGGAGCGGGATCCCGCGGTAGGCCAGGGCCGAACCGACCTGGACGATGGCGCCGCGGTCGCGCGGGCGCATCAGCTTCAGGGCCGCCTGGGTGGCGTAGACCGTGCCCAGGTAGGTGACCTCGGTGACCCGCCGGAACTCCTCGGCGCTGACCTCGCTGAACGGGGCGAACACCGAGGTGAAGGCCGAGTTCACCCAGACATCGACCGGGCCCAGCTCGGTCTCCGCCCGCTCGGCGGCGCGCTGCACCGCCTCGGCGTCGGCCACGTCCACCGGGATCACCAGCGCCTCGCCGCCGGCCTCGCGCACCTCCCGGGCCGCTCCCTCGAGCCCGACCTCACCTCGGGCCAGCAACGCGACCTTCGCCCCGCGTCCGGCGAAGGCGACGGCCGTGGCCCGGCCGATGCCGGCGCTGGCTCCGGTGATGACGACGACGGGCGGGTTACCCGCTGCCTGGTCTGCTGACTGATCTGAAGAGACGGATGCCATGAAGATCAGTGACGCAGCGCCGGGCAGGCCCTGCAACTCGACCTGCAACCCGCCCTGCGGCCCGAAACCCGCGACCCCGCGGGCCGGTGGGGCGGGTCGATTCGCCGACCCGGGCGATCGTTGCCAGGTTGTACGTCGTCCCCACATCGGCAGCACCGGAAGGTATTCGATGGATGCGTCCCCCGTCGTCCTGATCACCGGAGCGAGCGGAGGGATCGGCACCGCCGTCGCTCTCGCCTACGCCGGGCGGGGCGCGCGACTGGTGCTGACCGCCCGGTCGGCCGGGCTTCTGGACGAGCTGGTCGACGCGTGCGCGCGGGAGGGCGGTACGGCGGTCGCGATGCTGGTGGACGTCGCCGAGGCCGGCCAGGTGCGCGCCGCCGTCGACCGGGCGGTCGGCGAGTTCGGCCGGCTCGACGTCGTCGTCCACACCGCAGCGGTGGTGGCGTACGGACGCCTGTCGCAGGTTCCGGTGGACGTCTGGGACCGTGTGGTGGACGTCGGGGTGCGGGGGACGGCGAACGTCGCCCGCGAGGCGCTGCGGGTGTTCGAGCCGGCCCGGGCGGGCAGCCTGGTGATCGTCGGCTCGGTGCTCGGCCAGATCACCGCCCCGCGGATGGGCTCCTACGCCACCTCGAAGTGGGCCGTGCACGGCCTGGCCCGCACCCTGCAACAGGAGGCCCGGCAGACACCGGGCGTGCACGTGGCCCTGGTCTCGCCCGGTGGCATCGACACCCGCATCTACCGCCTGGCCGCCACCTACGTGGGCCGGGCCGGGTCCCCTCCGCCGCCGGTGCTGCCGCCCGGGGCGGTGGCCCGCACCGTGCTGAAGGTGGTGGACCGGCGCCGCCGCACCGCTGCCGTCGGACCCCTCAACCCGCTGATGCGTCTCGGGTTCAGCGTCACCCCAAGGCTTTACGACGTGCTGGTGGGCCCGCTGTTCAACCGCCTGGCCCTGGCCCGGCGGCCCTCCCCGGCCGGGGAGGGCAACGTCTTCGGCCCTCGGAGGAGGTCTTGGAGGAGGTCTCCGGCGAGATCCCGGGCGAGATCAGCGACGCCGGGCCACGGTGAGCGACACCAGGAACTGACCGCCCCCGGCGTCCACCCCCGCCGTCACCGGCATCGCCGGGGTGAGCCGGGTGAACCGGTCCTCCAGCCAGTCGGCGGTGGCCCGGGCGTCGGCCTGGTCGGGGCAGCGGGCCACGATCTCGCGGCCGCCCTTGCGGAACAGCCGCTCGGCGACGGTGACCAGCGGGGCGGGCTCGACGATCATCGGGCCGGACGGCCACGGCACCACCGGCGTCACCGCGCCCTTCTTCGTGTTGCAGGCCCGGTGCGCCAGCCGTTCCGCCCCGGCGTAGTCGGCGCCCACCTTGGCCCGGGGCTTGTTGGTGCGGGCGTCGATGCTGGGACCGCGGTCGTCGTTCACCGAGGCGTCCGGATCGACCGGTTCGTCACACACCCAGCAACGCCAGCCGTCCTGGTTCCCGACGTCCTCAAGTTGGCTCATGACCGGACACCGTAGCCGTTCACCTGCACGGAGGTCGGGTAGCCGCCAGGTCACGATCCGTGGCGACTTGGGTGGTTGATGCCAACTCGGCTTAGGCTCACGCTGTGGAGACGGCGCGAGAGGGTGTTTTTTGAGGAGATCGAACCCGGATGACCCGGCGCCGCCGGAGCCCCACATGATGACCGGCACGACCCTCGACGCCATGGGCGCCGGGGTGGTCGCCCTGCTCGTCCAGCCCCTGCTGCGCAAGGGCGAGCGGATCCGCGCCATCGTGCCCGAGGACCACGCGCACCGTCATCTGCACGTGGTGACCCGGCAGCGGTACCTGTGCTTCGACCGCCGGCAGCAGAGCATCGTGCGCCAGTTCGAGGTGCGCACGGTCGTGCGGGCCGAGCAGACCCAGGACGGCATCAGCCACCGCGCCGACGTGGAGTGCTCCGACGGCACCTTCAAGGAGCTGCGGGTGGCCTCGGCCCAGGACGCCCGGATCCTGGGTGCCGCCGTGGAGCGGGCCTGCGACGAGGCGCTGCACGACGTCGACCCGCTGCTGCCCGACGAGACCGAGGACCCGACGGCCGATTTCATGCTCGCCTCGGCCGGTGACCAGTGGTCGCTGGTGGTCTCCCGGCCGGAGGTGCGCGCCCGCGACGCCTCGGCGGTGATCGCCGCGCTGGCCCCGATGCTCAGCAACCCGCTGCTGGCCCGGCGCAGCCTGGAGTCGGTGGTGCTCACCGTCGAGGGGTACGACGACCGCGAGGAGCTGTGGGAGATCCCGGAGGTCCGCACCTTCCTCCAGCACCTCGACGCCCGGTTCCCCTACTGGTTCTACTTCCTCGACAAGCAGACGGCCGGCCTGTCCGACGTCGTGCGCAGCGTGCTGCCCGTCGAGTTCACCAGCGACGACCTGCGCCGCCGCCTGACCACCTCGTGGGTGCCGGCGCTGCGGCAGGTGTCGGCCTTCGCCGGGCTCGGCGACCAGGTGGCCGACGTGATGATCCAGCGGAGCCTGTCGTACCTGCGGCAGACCCCGGGCGAACCGGTGACACCGCCGCTGCCCGAGCTGGCCGAGCCGGCCCTGCCCGAGCCCGACGACGACCGGCCCGAGCCCCTCGACCCGGAGGAGGTGATGGGCGACCTGGCCGAGCTGCTCGCCGATCTGCCGTCCGCCGCTGATCCGGGCCCGGGCGACGAGCTGCTGGTCTACCTCTGGTCGGTGCTGCGGGCCAGGAGCCTGGTGCGCCGCCAGACCCAGGTCGAGAACGTGCGCGCCGTGGCCTCGCTGCTGGCCCTGCACCGGCTGAAAACCGTTTTCCAGCATCATGCTTTCGGCGAGGGCGGACCGGAGGAGCACTACGAGTTCCCGTCCGCCGAGCTGATCGGTGAGTTCCCCCGGGCCGAGCCGTTCTGGATCGGGGTGCACGCCGGGGCGGACGCCACCTTCGACGCCCGCATCGAGCCGGGCGACACCACGGCCTGGGTGGTGGAGGCGCTGCACGACCTCGCCCGCAACCAGTACGACGAGGTCGTGCCCACGCTGCGCCGGGTGCTCGGCAGGGGCGTGCTCTTCGCGGCCCTGTGGACGTCGAACGACGACGACGCGCTCTACCCGGTGCCGGCGCCGGTGGTGGAGCGGATCGTGGGCCAGGACCCGACCGGGCAGGAGCTGACCGGCCGGGCCGCCGACGCCTGGGACTGGCTGCTCGACCAGGGACGCTAGGCGCGGCAGCTGACCTCCATGCCCTCGGCGATCGGCAGCGCGATGCTGACGTAGCCGTTCGCCGGGTCGCGCACGTGCGCCAGGTAGTCGCCCACGCTCTCGAAGTCGGTGTTGTCGGCCACCACGAGAGCCCCTGGTGCGAGCCGGTTCTCGATTTTCCTGAGGACCGGCACGTACAGGTCTTTCCAGCCGTCCAGCAGCACCAGGCCGATCGGCCCGTCCACCGTGGCCAGGGTGTCGAGGGCGTCACCGGCCAGCACCGTGACGTGCTGGTCCAGGCCGGCCTCGGCGAAGGTGGCCCGTGCGGCGGCGACCTTGGTGGCGCTGAGCTCGGTGGTGTACACCTGCCCGATCCCGTTGTCGGCCACGGCCGCGGCCAGGTGCAGCGTGGAAATGCCGTAGGACATGCCGAATTCGACCACGGTGGTGGGCCGGGCCGACCGTGTCAGGGCGTACAGCAGCCGGCCGCCCTCGGGAGAGAGCGGCATGTAGGCCTGTTCCAGGGCGTCGGCCTTCTCGGCCGCGTTCATCTCGGGGATCGGTTTCGCCGTGGGGGTGGGGCCTCGACGCGCGCTCTCGGCGGCGGCCGCGTACAACCGGTCCAGGACGGCGACGGTGCGGGGTGCGCTCAGCGTGTTCATGTCCTCACCGTAATCCCGGCGGCGGCGGGCCGGTGAGCTGCGGGCCTTACCGGTTCCTGACATTCGCCGATCGGTATGCGGTGCTGCTCTTGGCATTTCTGACCCGGCCTGATCAAAGATTTGTAGGCGCACCGCCCCTGGTTCCGTTGACGCGCCGGTCCGGGCTGACCGACGATTGATGTCAGCTCGACCGAAGAGCTTTCATCCCCTGAAGCCTTGCCGTGCAACAGTTCTCGGCAATCTGCTGACGGGTCGTCTGAGGAGGGTGCATGGACGCCGAGGTAGTCATTGTCGGAGCCGGGCCGGCGGGCCTCTTCCTGGCGGGCGAACTTCGCCTCGCCGGGATCTCGGTGATCGTGGTGGAGAAGCTGCACGAGCCCACCGGTGAGTCCCGCGGGCTGGGCTTCACCGCCCGCACGCTGGAGGTGTTCGGTCAGCGCGGGCTGCTCTCCCGGCTGGGCGAGGTGGAGACCACCGACCTGGGGCACTTCGGCGGCCTGCCGATCGACTTCTCGGTGCTCGGCGAGCCGAATTCCGGTGGTGTGAAGGGCATTCCGCAGGCAGTTACCGAGGAGATGCTCGGTGACTGGGCGGCCGACCTGGGTGCGGACATCCGCCGGGCCCACGAGGTGACCGGCCTGCGCGACCTCGGCGACGCGGTGGAGGTCGAGGTCAGCGGGCCGATGGGGCCGCAGGTGCTGCGGGCCGCCTACCTGGTGGGCTGTGACGGCGGCCGCAGCACGGTGCGCAAGCTCGCCGGGTTCGACTTCCCCGGCACCGCCTCCACGCTGGAGATGTTCCTGGCCGACGTGCGCCACCCCGACATCAGGGTCCGGATGATCGGCGAGACCGTTCCCGGCGGCATGGTGATGGCGGGCCCGCTGGGTGACGGCCTGTTCCGGATCATCGTGTGCGAGCGCGGCACCGAACCCAAGGCGCGCACCGAGCCGCCGTCGTGGGAGGAGATCTCCTCCGCCTGGCAGCGTCTGACCGGGCAGGACATCAGCGGCGGAACCGCGCTGTGGACCAGTGCTTTCGGCAACGCGGCCCGGCTGGCCACGGAGTACCGGCGGGGCCGGGTGCTGCTGGCCGGCGACGCCGCGCACATCCACCTGCCGGCCGGTGGCCAGGGCATGAACACCAGCATCCAGGACTCCGCCAACCTGGGCTGGAAGCTGGCCGCGGCCGTGCGCGGCACCGCCCCCGACGACCTGCTGGACAGCTACCACGAGGAGCGGCACCGGGTCGGCGAGCGCCTGCTGATGAACACCCAGGCGCAGGGCCTGCTGTTCCTCAGCGGCTCGGAGATGCAGCCGCTGCGCGACGTGATGACGGAACTGATCGCGTTCGAGCCGGTCAGCCGGCACCTGGCCGGCATGGTCAGCGGCCTGTCGATCCGCTACGACGTCGGCGGTGGTGACCACCCGCTGCTGGGCCTGCGCGTGCCGAACCTGACCCTGCGCACCGAGCAGGGCGAGCCCACGATGTTCGAGCTGCTCGCCGGCGCCCGCGGGGTGCTGCTGCTGCCGCCCGGTTCCGGGCTGGAGACCGTGGCCAAGGGCTGGGCGGACCGGGTCGACGTGGTGATCGGCGAGCCGGCCGGTGAGTCGGCCGACGAGCTGGGCGGGGCCCGGGCCCTGCTGGTGCGCCCGGACGGCCACGTGGCCTGGGTCGGCGCCGGGAGCGGCGACGACCTGAACGACACCGACCTCGACGTGGCGCTGCGGCGCTGGTTCGGGCTTCCCGTCGACGCCGGCGTCGCGGTTCCCGCCTGAGCCGGAGTCCGGCGCAACCACCGAAGAGCACCACCCGATTCGCGAGGAGACCGCACGTGCACAGCACCCTGATCGTGGCCCGGATGGACCCGGCCGCCGGCCAGGACGTGGCCGCGTTGTTCGAGAAGTTCGACGCCACCGACATGCCACACCTGATGGGAACCCGCCGCCGGGAACTGTTCTCGTACCGGGGCCTGTACTTCCACCTCCAGGACTTCGACGAGAACCACGGCGGCGAGGCGATCCAGCAGGCCCGGACGATGCCGGCCTTCCAGCGGATCAGCGAGGACCTGAAGCCGTTCATCGGCGCCTACGACCCGGACACCTGGCGCTCGCCGGCCGACGCGATGGCCAGCCGGTTCTACCACTGGAGCCCGCGATGAGCCGGCGCGTGGTGATCACCGGGGTCGGCGTCATCGCCCCGGGCGGCATCGGCACGAAGAACTTCTGGAGCCTGCTCAGCGAGGGCCGCACCGCGACCCGCGGCATCACCTTCTTCGATCCGTCGGCCTACCGGTCCCGGGTGGCCGCCGAGGCCGACTTCGACCCGGAGGAGCACGGCCTGAGCCCCCAGCAGATCCGCCGGATGGACCGGGCCGGGCAGTTCGCGCTGGTCACCAGCCGTGAGGCGCTGGCCGACAGCGGGCTGACCGTGGATGATCTCGATCCCTCCCGCACCGGGGTGACGGTGGGCAGCGCGGTCGGCGCCACCATGGGTCTCGACCAGGAGTACCGGGTGGTCAGCGACGACGGCCGGCTCGGGCTGGTCGACCACACCTACGCCGTGCCGCACCTGTACAACCACTTCGTCCCCAGCTCCTTCGCCGCCGAGGTGGCCTGGTCGGTGGGCGCGGAGGGACCGGTCAGCGTCGTGTCCACCGGCTGCACCTCTGGGCTGGACTCGGTCGGGCACGCCGTCGGCCTGATCCGTGAGGGCTCGGCCGACGTGATGATCGCCGGGGCCACCGACGCGCCGATCTCGCCGATCACGATGGCCTGCTTCGACGCGATCAAGGCCACCACGCCGCGCAGCGAGGAACCGGAGCACGCCTCGCGCCCGTTCGACAACACCCGCAACGGATTCGTGCTGGGCGAGGGCTCGGCGGTGTTCGTGCTGGAGGAGCTCACCGCGGCCCGCCGTCGCGGTGCGCACATCTACGCCGAGATCGCCGGTTTCGCCTCGCGCTGCAACGCCTTTCACATGACCGGGTTGCGCCCGGACGGGCGCGAGATGTCCGAGGCGATCACCACTGCGCTGAACGAGGCCCGGATCGACCCGACCGCGGTGGACTACATCAACGCCCACGGCTCCGGCACCAAGCAGAACGACCGGCACGAGACCGCGGCGTTCAAGAGCAGTCTCGGAGACCACGCCTACCGGGTGCCGGTCAGCTCGATCAAGTCGATGGTGGGTCACTCGCTCGGGGCGATCGGCTCGATCGAGATCGCCGCCTCGGTGCTGGCGATGGAGAACGACGTGGTGCCGCCCACCGCCAACCTGCACACCCCCGACCCCGAGTGCGACCTGGACTACGTGCCGATCACGGCCCGGGACTGGCGCACCGACACGGTTCTCAGCGTCGGCAGCGGCTTCGGCGGCTTCCAGAGCGCGATCGTGCTGACCACTCCCGGGAAGGCCGCGGCATGAGCGCCACCAGCATCAGCACCACCGGCGACGCCTCCGGCGGCGCCGAGGGCAGCGGACCGGTCACGGTCGTCACGGGCGTCGGCGTCACCGCGCCGAACGGGCTCGGGGTGGAGGACTTCTGGGCCGCCACCAGGGCCGGCAAGAGCGGCATCGGCCGGATCACCCGGTTCGACCCGGCCGGGTACCCCTCCCGGCTGGCCGGTGAGGTGCCCGGGTTCGTGGCCGCCGACCACCTGCCCGGCCGCCTGCTGCCGCAGACCGACCACATGACCCGGCTGGCCCTGGTCGCGGCCGACTGGGCCCTCCAGGACGCCGGGATCGGGCCGGGTGACGTGCCGGACTTCGACATGGGAGTGGTCACGGCCAGTTCCGCGGGCGGCTTCGAGTTCGGCGAGAACGAGCTGCGGGCGCTGTGGGGCCAGGGCAGTCAGTACGTCAGCGCCTACCAGTCCTTCGCCTGGTTCTACGCGGTGAACACCGGGCAGATCTCGATCCGCAACGGCATGCGCGGGCCCAGCGGGGTGCTGGTCAGCGACCAGGCCGGGGGACTCGACGCGCTGGCCCAGGGACGCCGGCTGATCCGCCGCGGCAGCACGCTGATCGTGTCCGGCGGGGTGGACGCGTCGATCTGCTCCTGGGGCTGGGCGGCTCAGCTGACCACCGGCCGGCTGAGCACCGGTGACGACCCGGCCACCGCCTACCTGCCCTTCGACCGGTCGGCCTCCGGGCACGTGGCCGGTGAGGGCGGGGCCCTGCTGATCCTGGAGAGCGAGGACGGCGCACGTCGCCGCGGCGCTCAGGTGTACGGCGAACTGGCCGGCTACGCGGCCACCTTCGACCCGGCTCCCGGCAGCGGCCGGCCGCCGGGCCTGGCCCGGGCGATCACGACGGCCCTGGACGACGCCGGGGTGCGGCCGGAGGACATCGACGTGGTGTTCGCCGACGCCGCCGGGGTGCCGGAGCTGGACCGGATCGAGGCGGAGGCCATCACCTCGGTGTTCGGCGCCCGCCAGGTTCCGGTCACCGCACCCAAAGTGCTGACCGGTCGCCTGAACTCGGGTGCCGCCGCACTGGACGTGGTGACCGCGCTGCTGTCGCTGCGCGATGGCGTCATCCCGCCCACCACCGGCGTGCGGCTCGACCCGGAGTTCGACATCGACCTGGTCACGGCGGGTGCCCGCCCGGCCGACCTGCGCACCGCCCTGGTGCTGGCGCGCGGTCACGGCGGTTTCAACTCCGCCGTCGTCGTCCGCCGTTCCTGACCGGATCCCATCCGTACCTCTCACCGAAGGGCCAGACATCATGCCTGCCAAGGAATTCACCCTCGACGACCTCAAGCGCATCCTGCTGGCGGGGGCCGGCGCCGACGAGTCCGTCGACCTGGACGCCGACATCTCCGACACCGACTTCGAGACGCTCGGCTACGAGTCGCTGGCGCTGCTGGAGACCAGCAGCCGGATCGAGCGGGAGTTCGGCGTCAGCCTCGACGAGGGCGCGCTGTTCGACGCGAACACGCCGCGCGCCCTGATCGCGGTCGTGAACAACCACCTGCTGGCGCTCGAGAGCGCCTGAGCCGCAACCGAAGAGGAGCACGGCAGATGACGACGAACACCGCCACCCGCACCCGGGTCGCCCTGGTCACCGGCGCCACCAGCGGCATCGGCCTGGCCGTCACCCGGCTGCTGGCGCAGCAGGGGCACCAGGTGTTCCTGTGCGCCCGCAACGCCGACACGGTCGCCTCGACCGTCAAGGAACTGCGCGACGAGGGCCTCGACGTGGACGGCGCGACCTGTGACGTCACCGACGCCGACGATGTGCGCTCGGTGGTGGCCGCGGCCGTGGAGCGGTTCGGCCCGATCGACGTCCTGGTCAACAACGCCGGGCGCAGCGGCGGCGGGGTCACCGCCGACATCGACGACGATCTGTGGTTCGCCGTCCTGGACACCAACCTCAACAGCGTCTTCCGGATGACCCGCGAGGTGCTCAACACCGGTGGCATGCGCCACCTCGACCGCGGTCGCATCATCAACATCGCCTCCACCGCGGGCAAGCAGGGCGTGGTGCTGGGAGCCCCCTACTCGGCGTCCAAACACGGGGTCGTCGGGTTCACCAAGGCGCTGGGCAACGAGCTGGCGCCGACGGGCATCACGGTCAACGCGGTGTGCCCGGGCTACGTGGAGACGCCGATGGCGGCCCGGGTGCGCCAGGGATACGCCGCCGCCTACTCCACCTCCGAGGACGCGATCCTGGAGAAGTTCACCTCCAAGATCCCGCTCGGGCGTTACTCCACCCCCGACGAGGTGGCCGGCCTGGTCGGCTACCTGGCCACCGACAGCGCGGCGTCGATCACCGCGCAGGCCCTGAACGTCTGCGGCGGCCTCGGCAACTTCTGAGCCCCGTCCCCCCACGCCGAGTCGAGAGGAGCACCACGATGCCCGATCCCGTCCTTCGCCAGGTGGAGCACACCCAGGAGGTCCAGGCCCCGGCGGCCGAGGTGTACCGGCTGATCGCCGAGGTGGCGAACTGGCCGCGGATCTTCCCGCCCACCATCCACGTGGACCACGTCGAGCGGGGCGAGGAGTCGGAGCGGATCCGGATCTGGGCCACCGCCAACGGCGAGGCCAAGAGCTGGACCTCACGCCGCGAACTCGACCCGCAGGCCCTGCGGATCCGGTTCCGGCAGGAGGTGTCCACGCCGCCGGTGGCCGCGATGGGCGGCACCTGGATCGTCGAGCCGCTGACCGCCACCAGCAGCCTGGTCCGGCTGCTGCACGACTACCGGGCGGTGGACGACGACCCGGACGGACTGGCCTGGATCGACGCCGCGGTCGACCGCAACAGCCGGTCCGAGCTGGCCGCTCTGGCGGCCGGGGCCGAAGCCGGCACGAGCGGCCCGGACCTGTTGCTCACCTTCGAGGACAGCGTGGACATCGAGGCCCCGGCCAAGGACGTCTACGACTTCCTCAACGAGGCCCAGCTGTGGACCGAGCGGCTGCCGCACGTCGCCAAGGTCCGTCTCACCGAAGACGTTCCGGGACTTCAGCTGCTGGAGATGGACACGCTCACCAAGGACGGGTCCAGCCACACCACGGCGTCGGTGCGGGTGTGCTTCCCGGATCACCGGATCGTGTACAAGCAGATCGTCGTCCCCGCACTGATGACGCTGCACACCGGTTACTGGCAGCTGACGGAGCAGGACGGGCACACCCGGGCCACCTCGCAGCACCAGGTGATCATCAACGCCGCCAACATCACCAAAGTGCTCGGGGCGGACGCCGGGATCGACGAGGCCAAGGCCTTCGTGCGCAACGCGCTGGGCACCAACAGCCGGGCGACGCTGGGCCACGCCAAGGCCTACGCCGAGGGCAGGGCCTGATCATGGCCGGGGCCGAGCGGACCGCCGTGGTGGTGGTCGGGGCCGGCCCGGTCGGGCTGCTGCTGGCCGGGGAGCTGCGCCTGGGCGGTACCGAGGTCGTCGTCCTGGAGCAGCTGCCCGGGCCCACCGGGGAGTCCCGGGCCACCACGGTGCACGCCCGCACCATGGAGATCCTCGACCAGCGGGGCCTGCTGGGCCGTTTCGCCGAGCGCCTCGACGACGTCCCGCGTGACCCGGTGAGCCATGTCGGGGGCATCCCGTTGCGGCTCGACGGGCTGAGCGAGCCGGTCGGCGGCGGCCCGGTGCGGCTGGCGGGACAGTGGAAGATCCCGCAGACCCGGATCGAGGAGGAACTGGAGAAGTGGGCCACCGGACTGGGCGCGCAGGTGCGCCGGGGGCACCGGGTCACCCGGCTCTGCGTGGCCGAGAACGGGGTCGAGGTGACCACTCTCGGCCCGGCCGGGCAGACCGGCCGGATCCGCGCCGGGTACCTGGTCGGCTGCGACGGCGAGAACAGCACGGTGCGCCGGCTGGCCGGGTTCACGACCACAGGGCACGACGCGGTGCGGGAGCTGCTGCGGGCGGACGTGGCCGGGATCGAGATCCCGGGGCGGCGTTTCGAGCGGTTCCCGAACGGCCTGGCGATCGCCTCACGGCGGCCCGACGGCGTGACCCGGGTGATGGTGCACGAGTTCGGCCGGGTGCCGGTGCCACGCACCGCGCCGCCCACGTTCGACGAGGTGGCCAAGAGCTGGTCGCGGGTCACGGGTGAAGACATCAGCACCGGGGAACCGGTGTGGCTCAACGCCTTCGGTGACGTCAGCCGGCAGGTGACGCGATACCGTCGCGGCCGGGTGCTCCTGGCCGGTGACGCGGCGCACGCCCAGATGCCGGTCGGCGGGCAGGCCCTGAACCTGGGCCTGCAAGACGCCTCCAACCTGGGCTGGAAACTGGCCGCGCAGGCCACCGGCCGGGCCCACCCCGACCTGCTGAACAGCTACGACGCCGAGCGCCGCCCGGTCGGGGCCCGGGTGCTGACCAACATCTCCGCCCAGGCCCTGCTGCTGCTCGGCGGGCCCGAGGTGGAGGCCCAGCGCGCGGTCACGGCCGAGCTGCTGGGCCTGGAGCCGGTGCGTCGCCACCTGGCCGGGGTGATCAGCGGAACCGGGCTGCGGTACGGGCCTTCCACCTCGCCGGTCGGTGCCCCGATGCCGCACACCGGGCTGGCCACCGACGACGGCCCGGTCGACACCACCGCGCTGCTACGGGCCGGCCGGGCGCTTCTCCTGGTCATGTCCGCGGACGGCCGGGGCCACGACCGGGTCGTGCGCTCGGCCCGGCGCCGCTCCGGGCAGGTGCGGGTGGTCGTCGGCGTCCCCGGACCGCAGGGTGCCCCGGACGGGATCGGGGCCGCCCTGGTCCGGCCCGACGGGTACCTGGCCTGGACCGACCGGCAGGGCCCCGAACAGTTCGACGGCGTTCTCAGCCACTGGTTCGGCGACCGCTGAACCAGGCAGCAACAGAACAGGCAGCAACCGATCAAGAGGAGAAGTCCGCGTGAGCAAACTCGAGAACAAGACCGCGCTGGTCACCGGTTCCAGCCGGGGCATCGGCCGGGCCACGGCCCGGCGGCTCGCCCGGGAGGGGGCCCTGGTGGCGGTGCACTACGCCAGCAACGCCGAGGCCGCGCAGGAGACCGTGGAGGGGATCGAGAAGGAGGGCGGCCGGGCGTTCACCGTGCAGGCCGAGCTGGGGGTGCCCGGTGACGTCGACACGCTGTTCGAGAAGCTCACCGCGGGCCTCCAGGAGCATGCCGGTGAGGTGCGGCTGGACATCCTGGTGAACAACGCCGGGGCGATGGGCGGCCAGAAGCCGGAAGACATCACCCCGGAGAACTTCGACCACGTGATCGCGGTCAACGCCAAGGCGCCGCTGTTCATCGTGCAGCGGGCGCTGCCGATCATCCCGGACGGCGGCCGCATCATCAACATCGCCACCGGCCTGGTGCGTTACGCCAACCCGGACGAGATCGCCTACTCGATGAGCAAGGCCGCGATCGACCAGATCAGCCTGCACTTCGCCCGCTACCTGGGGCCGCGCCGGATCACCGTGAACAGCGTCGCCCCGGGCATCACCAACAACGGCAGCCCGGTGTTCGACATCCCCGAGGCCCGGGAGTTCATGGCCGGCCTGAACGCCTTCAAGCAGGTGGCCGAGCCGGAGGACGTCGGTGACGTGGTGGCCTTCCTGGCCTCCGACGACGCCCGCTGGATCACCGGGACCTTCGTCGACGCCAGCGGCGGCACGCTGCTGGGCGGCTGATCGTCCGGTTTCCGAAGCTCGTCGACCCGAAAGGTTTTTCGTGTCCTCCTCCGACACCGCCCGCAGCCGTCGCGGGCTGCTGCTGGTGCTGTCCGGGAACATGCTCGTCGACGCGCTGGAGGTGTCGACGGCGATGGTGGCCCTCCCCTCCGTCGCCGCCGACCTCCACCTGGGAATCAGTGACTCCTCCTGGCTGGTCACCGGTTTCGCGCTCGGGTTCGGTGGTCTGCTGCTGCTGGGCAACCGGCTGGTGGCCGCTCTGGGGGCCCGCCGGGTGTATCTGGCGGCGCTACTGGTGTTCGCCCTGGCCTCGCTGGCCGCCGCGCTGGCGCCGGGGCCCGGGCTGCTGGTGGCGGCCCGCTTCGTCAAGGGGTTCTGCGTGGCCCTGACGGCCCCGACCGGTCTGGCCATCATCGCGTCCACACACCCCGAGGGCCCGGCCCGGAACCGGGCGGTATCGGTGTACTCGCTGTTCGGTGCCGCCGGGTTCAGCGTGGGACTGGTGCTGGCCGGGATCCTGACCGGCGTCAGCTGGCGGTGGACGATGGCCCTGCCGGCCCCGGTGGTGCTGCTGCTCCTGCTCCTGGCGGTGCGGGTGATCCCGCCCGACCCGCCCCGCGGGGGAGCGGCACGCCGCCTCGACCTGCCCGGCGCCGCGTCCCTGGCCGGCGGCCTGGCGCTGCTGCTGGTGGCGATCGGCCACGGCGCCCCCGCGGCCTGGGCCGGTGCGGCGCTGCTGCTGGGCACCTTCGTGGTGGTCGAGATCCGCACCCCGGACCCGCTTGCGGACCTGGGCGGGGTGCGCAGCGCCGGTCTGCTGCGCTCGGCCCTGGGCGCCGCGCTGCTGAACGGCACGTTCTGGGGATTCCTGTTCGTGATGATGACCCGCTGGCAGGGCACGGAACATCGCTCGGCGCTGGTGGCGGCCCTGTGGGTGCTCCCGGCCAGCCTGCTGCTCGGCCTGGCCGCGCCGCTGTCGGCCCGCTTCCTGCACCGGGTCGGTGCGGCCCGGCTGATCCTGCTGGGCGCCGTCGCCGCCACCGCCGGCTACGCGCTGCTGCTGCCGCTGGAGGCGGGCGACGGCTACCCGGCCCACGTACTGCCTGGGGTGCTGCTCGTCGGAATGGGCTTCGTCGGGGCGTTCTCGGCCCTGCACGTGCAGGCCGTCTCCGGGGTGCCGGCGCCCCGGCAGGCCCTGGCCGGCGGCATCTACCAGAGCTGCGTACAGATCGGCGGGGCGATCCTGCTCGCCGTGGTGGCGGCCGTGGCCGGCCGGTCCCCGCAGCACGCCATGGAACTGGTCACCGCGGCCGCGGCCGTCGGCGTGGGCATCGCCCTGACCGCCCTCCTGCCGGAACGGGCCGTGCGAGAGCGGCCACCAGCCCTCGTCCGTCGATGAAAGGCCACATCATGGAAGCCAATCCAGCGATCCGCCTCGCGGTGATCGTCGCCAGTGCCCGGGCGGGACGCTTCGGTCCCGTCGTGGCCCGCTGGTTCACCGGCCAGGCGGAACGGCTCGGCGGTTTCGAGCTGGACGTGATCGACGTCCTCGACGACGACCTGCACGTGGCGCTCACCGTGGGGGACGCGGCCCGCGTCGAGTCGGTCAGTGCCCGGCTGGCGGCGGCCGACGCCTTCGTCGTCATCACCCCCGAGTACAACCACAGCTTCCCGGCACCGCTGAAGAGCCTGATCGACTGGCACGTCGCGCAGTGGCGCGCCAAGCCCGTGGGATTCGTCTGCTACGGCGGCATCTCGCAGGGGCTGCGCGCGGTGGAGCAGTTGCGGCTGGTCTTCGCCGAACTGCACACCGTCACGGTGCGCGACACCGTGAGCTTCCACAGCACGGCCGGGGCCTTCGGCGCCGACGGCCGGCCCGCCGACCCGGCGAGCGCGGTGGCCGCGAAAACCATGCTGGAGCAATTGCTCTGGTGGGCCGCAGTGCTGCGGCAGGCCCGTGCCACGCATCCGTACGCGGGCTGATCCGTCCCGCCCAAGCCTGTTCCGTGAGGAGTGAGATGCTCGAGGTCCCGAGAATCACGCAGTTGCCCGAGGGGCGCGACCAGCAGCGGCTGGCCCCGGTGCCCGATCCGCAGCCGTCCGTGCCGACCGCGGCCGACGGGATCCGCGAGCTGCGCCGCCTGCGCGAGCTGGCCCGTTCCGGGCCGGATCCGGCGGCGACCGAGCGGCAGCACGCCCGGGGCAAGCTGACCGCCCGCGAGCGGATCGAGATCCTGCTCGACGACGGGTCCTTCACCGAGGTCGAGCAGCTGCGCCGGCACCGCGCCACCGGCTTCGGCCTGGAGGACAAGAAGCCCTACACCGACGGGGTGGTCACCGGCTGGGGCACGGTCGAGGGGGCGACGGTCTTCGTCTACGCCCACGACTTCCGGATCTTCGGTGGCGCCCTCGGTGAGGCGCACGCGCAGAAGATCCACAAGATCATGGACATGGCCCTGGCCGCCGGCGCACCGCTGGTGTCGCTGAACGACGGTGCCGGTGCCCGCATCCAGGAAGGGGTTTCGGCGCTCGCCGGGTACGGCGGGATCTTCCAGCGCAACGTCCGGGCCTCGGGGGTGATCCCGCAGATCAGCGTGATGCTCGGGCCGTGCGCCGGCGGGGCCGCGTACTCCCCGGCGCTGACCGACTTCGTGTTCATGGTGCGGGGCACGGCGCAGATGTTCATCACCGGCCCGGACGTGGTGCAGGCGGTGACCGGGGAGAGCATCACGCAGGACGGTCTGGGCGGCACCGACGTGCACACCTCGGTGTCCGGGGTGGCCCACTTCTCCTACGACGACGAGCGGGAGTGCCTGGAGGACGTGCGGTTCCTGCTGTCGCTGCTGCCGGCGAACAACCGGGCGCTGGCGCCGGTCGGTGATCTGGGCGACCCGCCCGACCGGCCGACACCCGACCTGGAGGACCTGGTGCCCGAGCAGCCCGGCCGGTCCTACGACATCCGCGAGGTGATCGCCGAGATCGTCGACCACGGTGAGTATTTCGAGGTGCACTCGGCCTGGGCGACGAACATCTGCTGCGCCCTGGCCCGGCTGGACGGGCACACCGTGGGCGTGGTCGCCAACCAGCCGCGGTCGATGGCCGGGGTGCTCGACATTCCGGCCTCGGAGAAGGCCGCGCGGTTCGTGCAGTTCTGCGACGCGTTCAACATCCCGATCGTCACCCTCGTCGACGTTCCCGGATTCCTGCCCGGCGTCGGCCAGGAGCACGGCGGCATCATCCGGCACGGCGCGAAACTGCTGTACGCGTACTGCAACGCGACCGTGCCGCGGATCTCCGTGGTGCTGCGCAAGGCCTACGGCGGCGCCTACATCGTGATGGACTCCCGCTCGATCGGCGCCGACCTGGCCCTGGCCTGGCCCGGCAACGAGGTGGCGGTGATGGGGGCCGAGGGGGCGGCCAACGTGATCTTCCGCCGCGAGATCGCCGCCGCGCCCGACCCGGAGCAGATGCGCGAGCAGAAGATCGATGAGTACCGCACGGCCCTGATGCATCCGTACTACGCCGCGGAGCGGGGGCTGGTGGACGATGTGATCGAGCCGGCGCAGACCCGCGCCGTGCTGATCCGCTCCCTGGCGATGCTGCGTGCCAAGTATGTGGGACTGCCCTCCCGCAAGCACGGGAATCCGCCGCAGTGAACCGAGAACCCTTCACAGAAAAGGATGATCACATGGTGAACGTCGCCGGGCGCGCGGACGTGGACGGAGCCCAGCTGGCCGCCGTCGCCCTCGTACTGATGTCCCGCCGGGCCGGGCTGCCGGTCACCGGCGCGCCACCGGTGCCCCCGGCCCGCTGTGCCGGCGTGCACTGGCTGCGGCCGGAACGGGTCAGCGCCCTGGGCGGGGCCCGCGGCTGGGCCGTGCCCCCGCACCCGGCGGAACGCGCATGATGCGCCGGATGCTGATCGCCAACCGCGGCGAGATCGCGGTGCGGCTGATCCGGGCCTGCCGCGACGCCGGGATCACCAGCCTGGCGGTGTACGCCGAGCCGGACCATGACGCGCTGCACGTGCGGATGGCCGACGAGGCCTACGCCCTGGGCGGTGACACCCCCGCCACCAGCTACCTCGACGTCCAGCGGATCCTGGCGGTGGCCGGTGCGGCCGAGGCGGACTCGGTGCACCCCGGATACGGATTCCTCTCCGAGAACGCCGACTTCGCGCAGGCCGTAATGGATTCCGGGCTGACCTGGATCGGCCCGCCGCCGGAGGCGATCCGGGTGCTCGGCGACAAGGTGTCGGCCCGGGAGATCGCCCGCCGGGTCGGGGCGCCGCTGGTTGCGGGCACCGCCGAACCGGTGACCGGGCCGGACGAGGTGCTGGAGTTCGCCGAGCAGTACGGTCTGCCGATTGCGATCAAGGCCGCCTTCGGCGGGGGAGGACGCGGCCTGAAGGTGGTGCGCGACGCGGTCGACATCCCCGACCAGTACGCCTCGGCGGTGCGGGAGGCGGTAGCCGCCTTCGGCCGTGGTGAGTGCTTCGTGGAGCGCTACCTGGACCGGCCCCGGCACGTCGAGACACAGTGCCTGGCAGACCAATTCGGCAACGTGGTGATCGTGTCCACCCGGGACTGCTCGTTGCAGCGGCGGCACCAGAAGCTGGTCGAGGAGGCCCCGGCCCCGTTCCTCACCGCCGAGCAGGAGCAGCAGCTGTACTCGGCCTCCCGGGCGATCCTGCGGGAGGCGGGCTACGTCGGCGCCGGCACCTGCGAGTTCCTCGTCGGGCGGGACGGCACCGTCTCGTTCCTGGAGGTGAACACCCGGTTGCAGGTCGAGCACCCGGTGACCGAGGAGGTCACGGGCATCGACCTGGTGCGGGAGATGTTCCGGATCGCGGACGGCGAGGCACTGGGCTACGACGACCCGCCGGTCCGGGGGCACGCCCTGGAGTTCCGGATCAACAGCGAGGACCCGGGCCGGAACTTCCTGCCCGCACCCGGAACGGTCACCGGGTTCAGCCCGCCGGCCGGCCCGGGGGTGCGCCTGGACACCGGGGTCGGCGCCGGCAGCGTGATCGGCCCGGCCTGGGACTCCCTGCTGGCCAAGCTGATCGTCACCGGGGCGGACCGGGAACAGGCCCTGCGCCGGGCGGCCCGGGCGCTGGCCGAGTTCGAGATCACCGGTCTGCCCACCGTGCTGCCGTTCCACCGGGCCGTGGTCGGGGATCCCGACTTCGCCCCGGCCGAGGGGCCGTTCGTGGTGCACACCGGCTGGATCGAGGCGGACTTCCGGAACACGATCCCGCCCTTCGCGGGACCGGCGGCGACCGGCGACGAGGCGCTCGCGCAGCGCGAGAAGCTGGTGGTCGAGGTGGACGGGCGGCGGGTCGAGATCGCGATTCCGGCGCTGCTGCCCGCCGCGCTCGCCGGGGTCGCGAATCCCGTTGTCCAGCAGGGCAGGCCGCAGCGGCGCAGGGCCGAGCGCGGTGCCGCGGCGCCGTCCGGCGAGTCACTGCTGTCGCCGATGCAGGGCACGGTGGTGAAGGTGGCGGTGGCGGAGGGCGACCGGGTGGACGAGGGCGACCTGGTGATGGTGCTGGAGGCGATGAAGATGGAACAGCCCCTGGTGGCGCACCGTTCGGGCGTCGTCACCGGTCTCACCGCCGAGGTCGGCGCCTCGGTGCCGGCCGGTCACCTGATCTGCGCGATCACCGACTGAGAACAGTTGGCCCGCCAACTACAAATCTCTGTGAATTTTCTTGACCGTCCCGCGGGCCCGAAACGAGTCTGGGCACAGGGCCCGCGGGCGCCCGGTACGGCGCGCCGTTCCGGGCCACCGGCCGGGCCCGCGTCACCGCGGGGGCCGACGGTTCCCGCGCCCTTCCGCGAAAGGCAGAACCGTGCCAGACGAGCGTCTCCGCATCGCCGTGATCATCGGGAGCACCCGTCAGGGGCGTTTCGCCCCGACCGTGGCCGACTGGTTCATGAGCGAGGCCGGCCAGCGCGCCGAACTCGACTTCGACCTGATCGACCTGGCGGACTCGCAGCTGCCGGCCCACCTCGCCTCCTCGGCCCCGCCCGGATCCGCCGAGGCGCTGCGCGAGTTCACCGAACGTCTCGACGCCGCCGACGGATTCGTGATCGTGGTGCCGGAGTACAACCACAGCTACCCGGCCGTCCTGAAGTCCGCCATCGACTGGAGCTACACCCAGTGGCAGGCCAAGCCGGTCGGTTTCGTCTCCTACGGCGGCCGGGCCGGCGGCATCCGGGCGGTGGAGCACCTGCGGCAGGTGTTCTGCGAGATGCACGCCACCACGCTGCGCGACAACATCAGTTTCCACGGCGGTGCGAGCCAGTTCGGCCCGGACGGGCGCCCGCTCGACGCGCAGGACGCGTCGGCCGCCGCCGCCGTCATGCTCGACCAGCTCACCTGGTGGGCGCTCGCGCTGGCCGAGGCCCGCGCGAGACGCCCCTACAAGGCCTGAGTCACCGGCTCAGGTTCCTGACGCCATCACGAAACGAGGACACGATGTCCGTGGATCCGTCCGTCTCCGTGGCACCGCCGGCCCCCGCCGATCCCCTGGCGGGCGCCCGGCAGGCCGCCGCCGTCGCCGCCCGGCACGCGCAGGAAGCCGATGCCGGGCGGCGGCTGCACCCCGAGGTGGTCGAGGCCCTGGACACGGCCGGGTTCGGGGCCTGGCTGGTGCCCCGCCGGTGGGGCGGCGTGGGCGGCTCGTACGCGGGCCTGACCAGCGCCGTCGCGACGGTGGGTGAGGAGTGTGCCTCGGCGGCCTGGATCGCCTCCCTGCTGGCCTACACCGGACGCTTCGGCGGCTTCCTGCCCACGCAGGGCCAGGCGGAGCTGTGGGCGGAGGGGCCGAGTACCCGGGTGGTCAGCTCGCTGGTCTCGCGCGACGCCGTGGTGCGCGCCGAGCCGGGCGGCTGGAACCTGTCCGGCACCTGGAACTACACCAGCGGCATCGAGTACTCGCAGTGGGCCTTCGTGGCGGCCACCGTGCAGACCGGGGAGGGCACGCACGACCGCTTCTTCCTGGTCCCGCGCAGTGCCTACCGCATCGAGGAGAGCTGGTTCACCGTCGGGATGCGGGCGACCGGCAGTCACACCCTGGTGCTGGAGGGCGTCTCCGTTCCCGAGCACCGCTCGTTCCCGCTGTCCGACCTGTTCCAGGGCCGTCGGGCAACGGTGGACGACGACCGCTCCGGCCTGCCGCTCTTCGCCGTCAACGGGCTGACGTTCTCCGCGCCGGTGATCGGCGCGGCCCGGGGCGCCCTGTTGCACGGCGGGCGCAACCTGGCCGGCGGGCAGAACCGCCGGCTCGCGCCCAGCGACGCGCAGCGCATCGCCTTCGCCCGCTCGGCCGGTGAGATCGACGCCGCCGGGCTGCTTCTGGACCGGATCGCCGCCGGACTGGACGCCGCGGACGAGCGGGCGCCGCAGGTGGTCCGCGGGTCCCGGGACGCGTCGCTGGCCGTGGACCTGTCGGTGCGGGCCGTGGACCAGCTGTTCCGGGCCGGGGGCACCCGGGCCCAGAGCGAGGGTGACCCGCTGAACCGGATCTGGCGCGACGTCAACTCCGCCGCCAGTCATTTCGTGCTCCAGTTCGAGCCGGCCGCCCTGGGATGGGCGAAAGAGGAACTGGCGCAGCACTGAACCACCTTCGACCACGGACGGACGAGGACCACAGATGAGCACACGGACGACGCAGACGGACCTGCTGTTCTCCGACGACTTCCGGCAGGGCTTCCCCCGGTCGGGAGAGCCCGGCGGCTGGCACCTGCAACCGGTCGGGGACCTGCCGCAGGGCGACGCGCGGACCTCCGTCACCGAGGAGGGGCTGCTGGCCGTGTCGGCCGGCACCAGCCCGATGACGGGGCTGCCCGCCTTCGGCTTCACCACGGCGCAGCAGAGCCAGGGGGGAGAGGGCACCCGCGACCACGTGAAGTGGACCGCGATGCCGGAGAGCCTGTCCAGTCACGGTTTTCCCGGGTACGACACGCCGGCCACCGGGCCGGTGACGCTGGAGGCGACGCTGTCGGTGGCCGTGCACGGCACGGACCGGCACCCGTTCGGCCCCGCGGTCAGCGATCTGCACGCGGACCCGCGGCTGGGCTGCGGCTCGCTGCTGGCCGCCGACGTGGAGAGCTTCTCGATCTTCGGGTTCTTCATCACCAGCACCCGGATCTACGCCAACTACGAGCGGCTGCGCCTGCCCGGCACGAACTACGCGGCCTACACCTACGCGGTGCCGCTGGCCGACCGGATGCCCGGCGGCACCGAGGTTCTCGCGGTCACCGTGGACGCCGCCCTGGGGCAGGTGGACTGGACGGTCAACGGGGAGAAGCGGTTCACCGTCGGGCACGCCGGCCGTCGGCTGACCGACCGCTCCACCATGCTGCTGGACCACGGTGGTGAGGAGGAGGACCTGCATCCCCGCCAGATCGTGCCCGGGCTGGGCATGTTCAGCCTTCTCGACGGGGCGCTGGGTGACGACGGCACCGGTCTGGTGCGGGTCGACTCGGAGCCGGACCACTACTGGGACCCGCGGCGCGGCCGTCCGGAACCGCAGCGCTTCCTCGATCCGGACGGCGCACCCGGTAACCGGCTGTTCGGGCAGGGGGTCGAGATGACCGTGCGTCAGGTGCGGCTCGTGCTCGGCTGATCGGCGGACCTGCTCAGGTTGCCCTCGATCCGGTTCAGCAGCACGAGAGCGGCGGCCCGCTGCCGGGGCGACATGTCCCGGGTGGCCGCCGCCCCCAGGCTCTCCCAGTACTCCTCGATCAGCTCGCGCAGGGCGTGCCCGGCCGGGGTGAGGGAGACGATGACGGCCCGCCGGTCGGTGGCGGAGGGGGCCCGGGTGAGCAGACCGGAACGCCCCAGGCACTGCACGGTGCGGGTGACCGTGGAGGCGTCCAGGCCGAGGGCCGCGGTCAGGTCGGCCTGGGTGCGGTGGTCGGACTCCCACAGCTGTTGCAGCAGCAGCTCCTGCCCCGGATAGAGGCCCATCACGTGCAGCAGGGTGGAGGCCACCGCGGAATGCGCGCGTGCCACCCGGGCCACCATGCGGCTGATGTCGCCGTTCGTCTCCACCGCAGACCTCACAAGTTCGACCAGCTTCGTTAAGCGCTTGGTGCACCAATCATCGCAGATGCCTGCCGATAAGGGCATGTCGGTGTCTAGGCAACTAGACACTTGGTAGGCCAACCAATACGCTTGGTGCGCCAAGTATTGACACCTCGCTACTCCTGAGGAGGAGTTGCTGTGAACGCAGTCGCGCCGGTCACGGCGGGGCGACGGGAGTGGATCGCGCTGGCGATCCTCTGTCTTCCGGCGCTGCTGGTCACCATGGACCTCACCCTGCTCTTCATGGCGGTCCCGAACCTGGTGGCCGACCTGGACCCGAGCAGCACCGAACTTCTCTGGATCACCGACATCTACGGCTTCCTGATCGCCGGCTTCCTGATCACGATGGGCGCCGTCGGGGAACGCATCGGCCGTCGGCGTCTGCTGATGATCGGCGCCGCCACCTTCGGCGCGGCGTCGGTGCTCACCGCCTTCTCGCAGAACCCCGAGATGCTGATCGCCGCCCGCGCCCTGCTCGGCGTGTCGGCGGCCACGCTCGCACCGTCCACCCTCTCGCTGCTGCGGGTGATGTTCCGCGACCCGGCCCAGAGCCGCACCGCGGTGACCGTCTGGACCACCTCGTTCATGGTCGGCGGCATCGTCGGCCCGATCATCGGTGGCCTCATGCTCGACCAGTGGTGGTGGGGCTCGCCGTTCCTGCTGGCCGTGCCGGTCATGGTGCTGCTGCTCGTGGTCGGGCCGATCCTGTTGCCCGAGTACCGCGACCCGAACCGCTCGCCGCTCGACCTGCTGAGCGTCGCGATGTCGCTGGTGGCCCTGCTCTCCGTGATCTGGGGCGGCAAGAAGCTGGCCCGGGACGGGCTGGAGGTTCTGCCCGTCGTGGTGATCGTGGTGGGCGTCGTCGTCGGTGCGCTCTTCGTGATGCGCCAGAGCAGCCTGGCGGCACCGCTGATGGACGTGCACCTGTTCCGTCACCGTACGCTGAGCGTCTCGGTCGGCAGCCTGCTGTTCACCACCGGCATGGTGATGGGCATGCAGTACCTGGTGGCCACGTTCCTCCAGACCGTTCTCGGGATGTCGCCCGCCCGGGCCGGCGTCTGGCAGCTGCCGGTCATCATCCCCGGCATGGTCGCGGCGGTGGTCGCCACCGTTCTGGCGTCCAAGATCGGGCCCGCGAAGGTGCTCACGGTCGGCCTGCTCATCGGCACGGTCGGCTTCGGCATGCTCACCCAGATCGACGGCAGCTCCGGCAAGAGCCTGGTGATCACGGCGTCCACCATCATGTTCGTCGGCCTGGCACCGGTGATGGCGCTCGGCATCGGCACCATCGTGTCCGCCGCACCGGTCGAGAGGGCCGGTGCCGCATCGGGTCTGGCCTCGACCGCGAACGAGCTGGGCGGGGCACTGGGGATCGCGGTGATCGGCAGCATCGCCACGGCCGCCTACCAGAACCGGATCTCCGACACGATGCCCTCCGACGTGCCCGGCGGAGTCGCGGAGCAGGCCGAGGTCAGCCTCGGTGCTGCCGCCGATCAGGCGGGGCAGCTCCCGGCAGCCGTCGGTGGCCGTCTGCTGGAGGCGGCGCAGGACGCCTTCGCCCACGGCATGGCGGTGGGCGCCGTGGTCGCGGTGGTGGTGCTGCTGGTGATGGCGGTGCTGGTCGCCGTGGTGCTGCGCGGCATGGGGCCGCTGCCGATGGACGGCGAGGCCCCGGCGGCCGAGGTCGCCCCGGACGCCACGCCGGAAGACGCCGACCGGCAGGACGCCGGTGCCCGGGTCACCCGGGGCGCGCAGGCGCCCGGTTCGGACCCCGGCCTGGCCGGCGCCTGAACCGGACGCATACGTAACCGATTTCGCCAGGAGGCCAGAGTGAGCCGGATCGTGGTCGACGACCACAGATACGTTCTGATCAACATCTTCAAGACCGACGCCCAGCACCAGCAGCGACTGATCGAGATCTGGCAGGGTCTGGGCCCGGCCGACGAGCGGTCTCCCGGCCTGGTGTCGGTGAACGCTCACGTCAGCCTGGACGGCGAGTCGGTGATCAGCTACATCCAGTGGCGCAGCAAGGAGGACTGGGAGGGGATTCTCTCCGACCCGGGCCGGCAGGGCCGGTTCAAGGAGGTCCTCACCTTCGCCACCTTCGAGAGCCTGCACAGCGAGGTGGTGTTCGTGCAGCGCAATCCCGCGCTCGCCGGGGAACATGCCGAGCTGCGTGAGAACGACGGCGTGCACGCGGTGTTCGAGGTGGCACGGGTGGCGCCGGGGCGTCAGCAGGAGCTGCTCGACCTGGTCGCGAAGCCGAACGAGGCCCTGGCCCTGGCCCCGGGATGGATCTCCAACTCGGTGCACCGCTCGTTCGACGGCACCGCGGTGGTGGCCTACTCGCAGTGGGAGAGCCCCGAGGCCTACGAGGAGCACCTGAAGTCGGCGCCGGTCGCCGGCGGTGGGGGCGACGTGGCCGGGCTGGCGACCGTGGAGCGGTTCCAGATGCGGATCGAGTACATCACCGAGGCCGACGGTCGCTGACCGTCTCAAGACCTGACCTTCCGATCAGCAGAGAGGAGGTGACCTCATGACCGACGCCGAACTGGAGGCCGAACTCCAGCACGTCGTCCTGTCTTTCGATGCACAGGACGGCCTGACCGAGCGGGAGTTCGAACTCGCCCGGGTGAACGAGGCCTGGTGACCAGCGGACACGGCGGCCGGACACCCTCCCGTCCGCCGCCGTGTCCGTCCGGGCCTGGCGGCCTAGAAGAATCGAGAACCTCTCATGCAGAACGACTTCGGCGCCCCGGTCGAGCCTGAGCTGGCCTGGTCGGCGCCGGATCGCGGGATCGTGCTGTGCCCGGGTGACCACGCCGGCCCGTGCTCCGGTGGTGAGGGCCGGGCGGTGGGCCTCAGCATTCCCCCTCCCGCTGAAGGTTTCGCCCATCTGGGTGGCCTGGCGCCGGTGCTGGCGGTCGTGGTGCGCCGTGCCGAGGACCGGGCGCCCGGCCTGCTCGCCCGGCACGAGCCGATCAGTGGCCGGCTGATCCGTGCCGCCACCGATACCAACGGCGCGGGAAACGGTTTCGTTCCGGTCTCCGAGGTGGCGGCGCTGGGTACCACCCGGCGGATCAGCCGGGAGTCGCACGCCAGTGCCCTGTGGATCGACCGGGCGGCCCGGTTCCTGGCCGAGGCGCTCCCGGCGGTGTGTGATCCGGCGGAGGGGGCGGGCCGCGGGGCTCACGTCGTCCCCGAACTGGAGCTCGAGGCCTTCGAGCGGTGGGACCGGTTGTCGGTGCGGATCCTCTACCGGGCCGTGCTGACGGCGCAACTGCGCGGCACACCGTTGCGGGTGCGGGCCCGGCTGGAGAAGGGCCCCACGGCCTTTCTCGCCGCCCTCGCCGAACGGCCCGGCGCCGGCTGGTGCTCACCACGGAACACGGTGCCACGACTGATCTCCATGACGGACGACGAGGCCGCCCAGGGATCCGCGCCGGGTGGGACGCACGACGAGATCGTCCGTGCGGTGGGGGAGGCCCTGGCCCTCCAGAACTTCGAGCGCGCCGGGCTGCTGACCGCGGCCCGGCTGCGGCACGCCACCGACCCGGACGAGCGCGCCGACCTGATCCGGCTCGGTGCGATCGGCTCGGCCCAGACCGGTTCGGTCGAAAAGGCTTTGGAGGAAATGCGTCTGGCGCTGACGGTGGTGCGTCGTCCGGCTCTGCGTGCCCACCTGAACTATCTGTGCGGCCTGCTGCTGACGAAGCGCTCCGGCGAGCAGGACGCCGGCCGGCCCTTCTACGAGCGGGGGCTGGAGATCACCTCCTCCCGGGAACCGTCCGACGAGACGATGACGGTGGAGGAGGGCTGGCTGCTCAACGGCCTGGCTCTGCTGGCGACCATGCGGGCCCGCCGGGCCGGTGAGGGCACCCCGGAGCGGGAACAGTTGCTGGGAGAGGCGTTCCGGCACGAGTTCGCCGCCTTCCGGCTGGTCCGGGAGCTGCCCGGCGACAGCGCCTTCTACCTGCGCCACAACCTCAGCCACAACCTGGCCTTCCTGCTCCAGATCGCGGGCCGGCACCGGCAGGCCGAGGAGGTGCTGCGCGCGGCGTCCGCGGCCATGCTCGGCACCGGCCGCGCCGACTTCCGGCTCCTGCACCACTACGCCATCGGCATCCTCCAGCTGCGGCGCGAGGCCTACCCGGAGGCGATGGCCACCTTCGCCGGGGCGGCCCGCACAGCAGGCGGGCTCGAAGACCCCTTCTATCTCGAAAGAACCCTTGCGGCAGCTGGTTACACGGCCCTGCGGGCCGGGGACGCGGAGCGGGCGGCAGGCTTCTACCGGCTCGGGGCCCGCACGGCCCGGCGGATCGCGGACGAGACCGCGTCGAGGCAGCACGTCGCCGGGTTGCTGTGGGCACTGACCCTGACCGGCACGCCCTGGGACGAGCACGAGCAGGAGGCGGCCGACCGCTGGTACCCGGGGGCGGCGCGGGCGCACCGTGAGGGTGCCGGGCCCGGGGCCCTGCGGGACGCCCTGACCCTGGCCGGTGCGCAGGTGGTGCCGCCCTCGGCGAAACTTCCGTCGTACCTGCCCGGGGTGGACCTGGAGGGGACGCCGGGGCGCGACCTGAACCGGTTCCTGACCGGGTTGCCGGCCGGTGAGAGCCCGGCCGACCTGGTCGCCGGGGCTGCCGGATCCTTCCGGGCCTCAGGGCTTTCCGGGCCTTCCGGCGCGACGGGCGCGATGGGTGCGGTCGGCGCGACGGGCGCGACGGGCTCGACGGGGGCGGTCGGCGCGGGAAGGGCCGTCTGATGGCGGTGCTGCCACGGCTCACCGTGGCGCAGACCGATGCGCTGGCCGGGCGGGTGCTCGACCGCTGCCGGGAGGCCGGCGTGGTGGACGCGGGGGCACCGGAGGTGGACTGGGAGAGGTTCCATGCGCTGCGGGAGCGGTTGTACCGGACGTTCCAGGTGCCGACGACCACGCTGACGCCCCTGTCGGCCCGGGTGCTGTACGGCGTGTCGGCGATGCACCTGCCGCGCTCGGTCGTGGTGCTGGGCTGCTACGCGGGCAATCTGATGGCCTGGGTGACGGCGCCCGTGCTCGGGCCGGGACACGACCCCGCGGTGGTCGGACGCGCGGCGGTCGGCCTGGATGTTGACGGTGCGGCCGTGGAGACGGCCCGGGCGAACTTCGCCGCCGCCGGCTTCGGACCGGGAGTGCGGACGGTGGTCGGCGACGCCTTCGACGTCGCCACCCATGCCGCCGGAACGGCCTGGGACCTGTTGCTGATCGACGTCGACGTGCCGGGGGCCCGCAAGTCCGGGTATGCCAGGCTGCTGGAGCGGTGGCTGGAGCACCGTGGGCCGGGAGCGGTGGTGATCGCCCACGACGTGTGCCATCCGGTGTTCCGCCACGACCTCGGCGGCTACCAGGCCTTCGCCCGGGAGCAGGGTGCTTCGGCCAGCCTGACCCTGCCGGTCGACGAGTGCGGGCTGGAGGTCAGCCGGTGGCCAGATTGACGCTGCCGGTGCTGCCCCGCGACTCGTCCAGAGCGTTGTTCGGGTAGGACGCCGCGGAACTGCTCGGGCCCAGCCGGAAACCGATGCCGCGCACGGTCAGGATCCAGTCCCGGCTGCCGAGCTTGGTGCGCAGGCTGTTCACGTGGGCGTCGAGGGTGCGGCTGCCGGTGACCCGGATCCCGGTGCTCCAGACGCTGGTCATCAGCTGGCGCCGGGAGACCACCGACCAGGGCTGGGAGGCGAGGGCGTGCAGCAGGTCGAACTCCTTGCGGGTGACGCTCACCGGTCTCTCGTCCACGTGTACCCGCCGGGTGGCGGGGTCGATGCGCAGACGGCCGTGGACGATGACGTTCTGCGCGTCGTGGGCCCCGGCCAGGCCTCGCGTGCGGCGCGCGACGGCATCGATCCGGGCCATCAGCTCACGGTTGCCCACCGGGCTGACCAGGTAGTCGTCGGAGCCGGCCCGCAGGCCGAGCACCTGGTCGAGTTCGCTGCCGCGCGAGGTGAGCATGATGATCGGGACCTCGGACAGAGCCCGCAGGCTCTGGCAGACCTCGATGCCGTCGATGTCGGGCAGGTCGGGGTCCAGCAGCACCAGATCGGCGCCGGTGTAACGCTGGAGCGCGGCCCGTCCGGTGCGCACCACCTCGGCGGTGTGGCCGTACCGTCGTAGATCCTGGATGGGAAGTTTCGTCGCGGGTGTCTTGGCGTTGACTACCAGCACATGCAAGGCATGCTCCTAATCACGAGGCGTACTTCCGACCCGGCACGGTCAGCAGTCAGATCGCCCGGGATCCGCCGTGGCGACCGGGTGACGGGCTGGCCGAGGAGCGCGAGAGCCGACGGAAGTCGCTTCGTTGCGGACAGGGCCGGTTCTCACGCGAGAGAGGCGATCGACCGGGGGATCCCGGTGAATCGTCTCAAGGGTCTTCCGGTGGTGGGGCGACGTCAACCGTTCCGGTCGAGATACGCCCTCAGGTGCGGTCCGGGCACGTTGTGAACTTGGTCAGCCAAACAATATACTTGGTGCAACAAGTGTCACTGAGAGCCAATCGTGGTGTCGGTCACTTTGACCGTCGCCATGCTGATCACGGGGGCCGGGATCGTCGAGCGCGTAGACAAGGATGCAGAGCATGACGGATCTTTCGGCGGAACGTGTCGCCGGTGCCTGGGACTCGCTGGCCACGGGCGACCGTGACCGGATTCTTGAGTTCTGGCACGAGGACGTGACGTTCGAGGTGCCGGGGACGCACGCCTATTCGGGTCTCTACCGGGGCATCGACGCCTATGTCGAGTTCTACGGCAACCTCTATCGGCTCTCCGGCGGTTCGCTGCACGGTGAGCGCACCGTGATCCTGGTGAACCCGGAGGAGGGCTATTCGGTGGACGTGAACCGGATCTCCGCCGACCGGGCCGGTGCGGGGGCCGATCCGCGGCCCCCGTGGGACCGTTTCGAGCTGGACGCGTTGCACCTGCTGCGCTGGCAGAACGGGCGGATCGCCGAAGGGCACTGGATGGTGTTCGGTGAGGGGGCGACCGGCAGCAGCCTGTGGTGGTCCCCGGTGGACGAGCACGGAAACCGGCGCGACGTGCGCTGATACACCGCTCAGCAGGTATTTTCGGCAGACATGCGATCGGCTCCGGACCGCCCGCTCGGGTGCGGTCCGGAGCCGTCGGTGCGTGTTCAGACCGAGGTGTCGCGCCGGATCGTGTCGAGGCTGGCGCGCACCGTCGGGTAAGACAGCTTGAAGATGGCCCAGGCTCCCTTGCCCGGGCGGTATTTCAGGGCGGCGAGCAGGAGGTGCTCGCTGCTCAGCCGGGTGTCGCCGAGTTCCCGCATCTCGGAGACGGCCTGCTGCATCAGGGCCACGTTCTCGGCGCTCGGGCGCACGTCGGTGCTGAGGCCGGCGGGCACCACCTGCTGGCTGCGGGCCAGCGCGAAATCGTGAAAGGCCCCCAGGTCAACGCCGTTCGCGGTGAGCAGCTCCGAGAACGTGGTGTGCGGATCGGCGCTGAGCGCCGTGAGCAGGTGGATGGTGAACAGTTCCGGGCTCTTCTGGGCGATCGCGAGCTGCCTGGCGGAGGCCAGTGCCGAGGTCATCTGCTCGGCATATTGCACGGTCATGCTGGTATTCCTTCCGGAGGAGGAGTTTTGGGGCAGGCCGCGAGGAGGGCTGCCGAGGTTCTCCTCATCACCATACCCGTCCGGACCGGGTGCGGGCGCGGCGAATCCGGCCGCCCCGGGCCTGGATTCGCCGGGAAGCCGCAGGACCGCCGTCGGTGCCGGTGCGGCATCGGCCGGGATTCTCCGGCGCTGCGCACAGACGCTGCCCGAAGAGGCGGAAGAATGCCGGTCAGACCGGAGCGGGGCCGAAAAGGCCAGACAGCGAGTCGAGGTCGTCGGGGCCACGCAGGGAGATCACCCGGACCCCCGGCAGGGCCCGTTTGACCAGCCCGCTGAGTGCGCCCGCCGGAGGCAGCTCGACCACGGTGCGCACGCCCAGGCGCTCCAGGGTGGTCATGCACAGGTCCCATCGCACCTGGCGGCTGACCTGGGAGACCAGCCGCCGCAGCACTTCAGCGCCGTCGGACAGCACGGTGCCGTCGGCGTTCGACAGCAACGGGACCCAGGGATCGGCCGGGCTCAGAGCGGCGGCCGGGCCGGCCAGGGCCCGCTCGGCCGGCGCCATGTGCGGTGTGTGGAAGGCGCCGGCCACCTGGAGCGACCGGACCCTGGCCGCGGCCGGGGGATCCGCCGCCAGGGCGGCCAGGCCGCCGAGCGGTCCGGCGGCCACGACCTGACCGGCACCGTTGATGTTGGCGGCGACCAGACCGTGCCTGCTGACGGCTGTCAGCACCTCGTCGAGATCGCCGCCGAGGACGGCGCTCATGCCGGTGTCGTTCAGTCCGGCGGCCGCCGCCATCGCCCGGCCGCGCTCGGCGACGAAGGTGACCGCGGCGCCCTGACTGAGCACGCCCGCGAGCGCGGCGGCGGTCACCTCACCGACCGAGTGCCCGGCCAGGACCAGGTCGGCCGGTGATCGCGGAAGCAGGGCGGCCGCGGCCAGCCCGGCGGCCACGATGAGCGGCTGCGCCACGGCGGTGTCCCTGAGCGTGCCGGCGTCCGAGTCGGTGCCGTGGTGGCTCAGGTCCAGGCCCGTCGCGGACGACAGTTCCGCCATCCGCCGGGCGAACACCGGGTGCTGCATCCAGGCCCTGGTGAAGCCGGGGCGCTGCGCCCCCTGCCCCGGGCAGAGCAGGGCGACCGGTGCCGGGACGTCGCTCACGACCGCTCCGCGGTGACCTGGCCGAGCCGGAAGCCGACCCCCCGGATGGCTGTGATCCATTCCTTGGCACCGAGTTTCGAGCGCAGGGAGCTGACGTGCGTGTCGATGGTGCGGGTGGACATCGTCGATACCGGAAGGCTGCGCGGGTGCTTCCAGATGTCGACCATCAGCCGTTGCCGGCTGATCACCGACCCCGGCCGCTGGGCCAGGTGCAGGAGCAGGTCGAACTCCATCCGGGTGAGGTCGACGCGGCGGTCCTTCACCCAGACCTCCCGGCTGGCGGTCTCAATACGCAGCGGCCCCGCCGTGACGATCGGGGTGCGGCCCAGGGCCGACGGGTTGACCCGGCGCATCAGCGACTCGATGCGGGCCATGATCTCGGAGGAGCGATAGGGCAGGGTGAGGCAGTCGTCGGCGCCGGCCTCCAGGCCGAGGATGCGACTGAGCTCGTCGCCCTGCGGTGCGAAGGTGATGATCGGCAGATCGTTGGTACGGCGCACGGCGCGGCACAGTGTCACGCCGTCCATGTCCGGCAGATCGAGCTCCAGAAGCATCAGATCGGCATCGAATCGCCTACTCAGTGCTTCTGTTCCATTACTGACGGAAATCACTTCGTGCCCTTGGGAACGGAGGTCCTGGGTCAGTGCCACGGCGTCGCGGGTGGGTCTTCCGACCGCCACAATGTTCACGGATCTCATTCCCCCATAAAGTTTTTCGGCGCGGCACGTCGACAGGGACGGGCGCTCCACGCCGAACGCCGTCATGACGTGCCGATCGTGCCGGTGTCTGGCGACGGCCGGGAGCAACGGCACAGGAATTCCAAAGACGTTTCCTGTGTGACGCTTTCCCGGAGCCGAGCCGATAGCCGACAACTGTTCCTGCTGACGTGCAGCCCCCCACGTGCCCCGCCCCCGCGAGCCACGCTGCTGCCCGACCATCCTAAGACGCTTTGGGGCGATTTGTACTGCCCCGTAGCTTGACAATTCCGGTGTGGCCCGACGCGCATCGTGAAGTGCCTGGTGAGAGACGCCTTTCGGACAGTGCGTGGATGTGAATTTAGCGAACTTGCGGTCTTCTTTGCGAAGATTTTGATGTCCGGTGCTGGGCCCTGGGTGCCCTCCGGCGCAAGATGTTCGGAGTCTCACGGGAATTCCGGGGGCGGTGGTATCGCGGTGTGCCCGGGACGACTCTGTACCGAAGTGGTCCGGGGGGACCGGTCGGGCGCAGCTCGGTCGGGGCCACGGAGAGGCTGGCTGGTGTGAATCGGGTGCTGATCGTTCAGCATGCTGAAGAGGCGGGGGAGACGACGGCGAGATTTCTTCGCCTTCACGGGTTTCAGGTGACCCTGGTGCGGACCGGGACGGAGGCGATCCGCCGGCACCGGCAGGCGGACCTGGTTCTGCTGGCGGCGGATCTTCCGGATCTCGACCCGCTGGCCGTCTGCCGGGCCATCCGGGCGTCCGGCCGGACCCCGGTGGTGATGACGATGGACCAGGGCACCGAGATGGATCGGGTGCTGGCGCTCCAGGCCGGGGCGGCCACGAGTGTCAGTGAGCCCTACGGGCATTGGGAACTGGCGGCGAGGATCGAGGCGGTTCTGCGGCGGGTCGGCCCCAGCTCCGAGGCGACGGACGGCGTGACGGTCCACCGGACCCTGCGCATCGACCCGCGCACCCGGCGGGCCGAGGTGGACGGGCGGGTGGTCGGCCTGACCCGCAAGGAGTTCGACGTGCTGCACCTGCTGGCCTCCCGGCCGGAGGAGGTGGTGTCACGCGAGGAGCTGATGACCCGGGTGTGGCGGGGAGAGGGGGCCACGTCCAGCCGGACCATCGACACCCACGTCAGCAGCCTGAGGACGAAACTCGGTGCCCGATCCTGGATCCGGACGGTCCGCGGGGTCGGGTTCGGCATCGGTGGCCCGGGACCGGAGCGATGAGCGCGGCGCCGGCGGCCGGGCCCGGAGGGTTCCGCGGGCGTCCTGATATCGTGCCCGCTATGGCCCGTGGTGCGAGCAGCGAGCAGGCGGGGCCCGCGTCCCCCTCCGAGAACGGCGAGATCAGTCATCTGATCACCCGCATCGCCCGGGCCCACTGGAGCGCGGCGGCCCCGTTGCTGGGCGCGCTCGGCCTGTACCCGGGGCAGGAGCTGTTGCTCATGCGGCTGTGGCACACCGATCACCAGACCCAGACCGATCTGGCCAACGGCCTGCGGCTCGACGCGTCCACCGTGACCCGCACCGTGCAGCGGCTGGAGCGTCAGGGACTGGTCTCCCGGGCGCCGTCGGCCACCGACGGCCGGTCCATGGTGGTCGCGCTGACCAAGGAGGGGCGAGCCCTGGAAGAGCCGGTGGCCCGGGCCTGGGCCCAGCTGGAGGCCCGCACCACCACCGGGCTGTCGGAGCGCCAGCGCACCGAGACCCTGCGCCTGCTGCGCCGCATCGAGCACAACCTGCTCCAGAAGGCCTGATCCCTGCCCCGGGCGGGGCGCCGGTCAGGCCCCGTCCGTGCCCAGCAGCCGGGTCACGGTGTGCACCACGCCGCCCTCGGTGTTGGCCGGGGCGACCGCCCCGGCCCGGGCCAGCACCTCCGGGTGGGCGTTCGCCATCGCGAACGAAAGCCCGGCCTCGTCAAGCATTTCCAGGTCGTTGAGGTAGTCGCCGAAGGCCGCCGTCTGCTCCCGGGTGATGCCCAGGCTCTGCTGGAGGCTGCGCAGGGCGGTGCCCTTGTTCACCCCGGCCGGCATCACGTCGGCCCAGTGCTGTCCCGACACCACCACCTGCTGGGTGTCCCGGAACCCGGCCAGGCTCGGCGCCACCCCGGTCTCCACGTCGCCGAAGTCGAACACCGCCAGTTTGAGGACGTCGTCCTCGGGTTCCAGCACGTCGGTCACCAGTTCCAGGGCCGCGTAGTAGCGGCGCACGTTCACCAGGAACGCCTCGTCGGTGCGCTCCACGTAGGCCGAGCGCTTGCCGCACAGCACGAACCCGATGTCGTGCCCGTCGCGGGACAGGTCGCGCAGCAACTGGACGGCGGTGACCACGAACTCCCGGTCCAGCGTGGTCGAGGCCACCTCCCGGCCGTCGCGCACCAGGTAGGTGCCGTTCTCGGCGATGTACGGCATGCCCGCGTCCGAACCGCCGAAAACTGCTGCCAGGGTGGCATATTGGCGACCGCTCGCGGGAACGAACAGGATCCCGCGCTGGCGCATCCGCTCCAGCAGGGGCCACAGGTCCGCCGGGACCTCACCGTTCCCGTCGAGCAGGGTGCCGTCCATGTCGGCGACCACCAGCCGCAGGCCGGCGGCCTGCTGACGGGTCGCCTCGGGGACGGATTCGGATGTGGCGGTGCTCGGCACGTCGCTCCCTGTGCTGTTCGATCGCTGTTCGTTCTTCGGACGTCTGCACCGTTCATCGGATCAAAGCCGGGCCGGGAGCAACAGAGGGGGGAGGGGGTGATGCTCGTCCCTTCACGCCCTGATAGGGATGAGGTGAGTCATCGCCGTGCACCTCATAGGAGAGATCGATGCCACCCGTCGTCCCCGCACCCCACATTCCCGACCCCGCCGCCGTCCCGGCCCTGCGCTGGGGCGTGGTCGGCACCGGGATCGCCGGCCGGTTCGTGCACGCGATCCACCGCCACACCCCGCAGCGCGCGGTCGCGGTGACAGCCCGGAACCCGGAGAAGACAGCGGCTTTCGCGGCGGAGCACGGCGTGGAGCGGGTGCTCGCGACCCCTTCGGAGCTGGTGAGCGACCAGGGCGTCGACGTGGTCTACATCGCCACGCCGCACCCGCTGCACCGCGACCTGGCGCTGGAGGCGATCGCCGCGGGCAAGCACGTGCTGATCGAGAAGCCGATCGGCATGTCGGCCCAGGAGGCCCGCGAGATCACCGACGCCGGCCGGGCGGCCGGGGTGCTGGTGATGGAGGCCATGTGGACCCGCTACCTGCCGCAGTCCGACATCGTGCGGCAGATCCTCGCCTCCGGGGTGATCGGCGAGGTACACCGGGTGACCGCGGACTTCGGGTTCAACAACCCGTACGACCCGTCGAGCCGGCTGTGGGACCCGGCCCAGGGCGGCGGGGCGCTGCTGGACGCCGGGGTGTACCCGATCTCCTTCGCGTCGTCCGTGCTCGGTGAACCGCAGACCCTGAAGGTGGCCGGGCTGACCGGCCCGGGCGGCGTGGACGTGCGCGCCGACATCCTGGCCACGTACGCCGGAGGGGTGAGCGCGCTGCTGTCCACCGCGCTGGACACCTCACTGCCCACGCAGGCCGGCATCTCCGGCACCGAGGGCCACATCGAGATCGGCCCCGGCTTCCTGTTCCCCTCCGGCGTCACCCTCACGGTCGCCCAGGAGAGCGCGAGCTGGCGTGACGAGCGGTTCGAGGCCGTGCACGAGGGCCTCAGCGACCAGGCCACCTACTTCGCGGGCTACGTCGCCGAGGGCCGCGTGGAGTCCCCCCTGCACCCGCACTCCGAAGTGGTGAGCATCCTGGCCACCATCGACGAGGCCCGCCGTCAGCTGGCCTGATCGGCGGAACCACCGATATCAGGGGAATCCCGGGCGGGCGAAGCCGTACCGCCCGCCCGGGTGTCGCAGAAGTTATTGCGCGGCAGCGGAATTACGCACCCGGCCGGGTGCTGCCGGGCTCTTCGTCGTCCCCTGTCGGCCGCCCTTGGGCAACAACACCAGGCCCACCACGGCCGCCAGGAGCATCAGCCCGGCGCACACCGTGAACGCCAGGTGCATGCCGTCGAGCAGGCTGGTGCGGGTGCCCATCACGACGCCCAGCACGGCCGGCCCGAGGGCCCCGCCCACCTGGCGGAAGGCGTTGTTCCCGGCCGCCGCCATGCCGGCCAGGCGGAACGGCACCGAGCTCACCGCGGTCGCCGTCATCGGCGTGATCACGGCGCCCAGCGCCGCGCCGAGCAGGAACAGCCGCCAGCCCAGACCCCAGAACGAGGTGGTCTCGTCGATGCCGGTCAGCAGCAGCATGCCCAGAGCGGCCAGGATCAGGCCGGAGGTGATCAGGAGCCGCGGCGAGATGCGGTGCATCAGCGTGCTCACCGGCAGGCCCACCAGGATCGGCGCGACCGTGAACAGGAACAGCCGGCTGCCGCTGGCCAGCGTGCTCAGGTGCTGCACCTGGCCGAGGTAGAGGCTCAGCACGAACACCGAGCCGATCATCGACATGAAGGTGATCAGGGCGACCAGCGTGGCCGCGCTGAAACCGGGCTCGGCGAACAGGTGCGGGTCCACCATCGGCGAGGCCGAGCGTCGTTCGATCACCACGAAGGCGACACCGCTGACCACCGCGAGCAGCAGTGCCGCGATCACCCGGGTGTCGGTGAAAGACTCCGCCCCGCCCTCGATCACGCCGTACACCAGGGCGACGACCGCGATCGTCGAGGCGATCTGCCCGGGCTGGTCCAGCCGCCGCGAGCCGGGGGCCCGGCTGTCGGTGAGGAAGAAGACCCCGGCGACCAGGGCCAGCAGGGCGATCGGCACCGCGGCCAGGTAGATCCGGTTCCAGGTGGTGTGCTCCAGCACGAACCCGGCGTTGAACGGGCCGAGCGCCAGGGCCAGCAGCAGCGACGTGGCCCACAGCCCGATGAACCGGCCGCGCTCGCGGTGGTCGGGCACGGCGTGGCTGATCAGGGCCAGCGACGAGGGCAGCAGGGCGGCCGAGCCCAGGCCACTGATCGCCTGACCGGCCCAGAGCACCTCGTACGAACCGGCCGACAGCCCGACCAGGGCCCCGACGGCCTCCAGCAGCAGGCCGGCCAGGAACACCTTCTTGCGGCCGTACGCGTCGCCGAGCGCACCGGCGATCAGGATGCAGGCGGCCATCGGCAGCACGAAGGCCGTGGTGACCCAGGACAGGTCGGCGGTGCTGCCGCCCAGACCGCGCTGGATGGCGGTGAGGCTGATCGAGACGGTGGTCACCGGCACGTAGGCGACGAACGCGCCCACGCAGGCCATCACCAGGGTGGCCGTTCTGCGGTCGGGCCGTTCGGTATCGGGGGCTGGTGCAGTGTCGCTCACGTGCGGATTCTCATTTCCGGGCAGGCTGTTTCGGACCCGGTGAGTCTGGGTGCGCACCGCCTCCGGGCTCCAGTCGCCGGCCCGGGAACGTGGAATCCCGACACCCGGGACGGTTCCGGGCGGCCTTTGCCACAGCCTCCCGGCCGGCGTCAGGGGGTGAGCTCGCGCTGCTTGACCTGGCGCAGGATCGGCGCGGTCTCGATCTGGAGGATGCCGTCGAGTCGTCCCAGCCGCTCACTCAGGTAGGTGAAGAGGTGGGCGCTGTCGCGGCAGCGGATCGAGACGATGATGTTGCTGACCCCGGTGGTGGCGGCCGCGAACCAGACCTCCGGGTGCCCGGCGAGCGCCCGGCCCACGGTGGTCAGGGCGGTGGGTGCGGTGGTGATCCAGAGCATGACGTCGGTGCCGTGGCCCAGCGGCTCGGCGTCGTACTGCACGTCGAAGAAGAGCACCCCGGCCGAGCGCAGCCGGTTCAGGCGGCGGCGCACGGTCTCCCCGGTCTGCCGGGTGACGTCCTGGAGCTCGCGCAGCGAGGTCCGGCCGTCCTGGCGCAGGGCGGCCACGATCGCCTCGTCGGTGGCGTCCAGGGTGAGTTCGCCCGCCCGGTCGGGGACCGGGCGTCGCAGCTGGTCCTGCTGGTCGCCGGTGAGCGCGTCCAGCTTGCTGAGCCAGTGGAAGGGGCCCCCGAAGAACGAGTGGATGATGGAGTGCGCGCTGACCGCGCTCACCCGGGGCGTGCGCTGGAGCCGTTGCAGCAGCAAATCGTCGCGGGCCTGCCGGTCGCGGGGTTTGATCCCGCAGGTGACCTCGGTGCCGCCGTTGAGCAGGGCGACGTAGACGGTGTCGTCGCGGCGGGCCAGGGCGTCGGCCAGCCGGGCGGCGCCGTCGGGGGCGCAGTGCAGCCGCACCACCCAGCTCGGGCGGCCGAGCCGGGTCTCGTCGACGATGCCGAGCACCCGCAGCCGCAGCGAGGTGCGCAGCTTCTGGTAGCGCCGGGCCACGGTCTGGTCGGAGACACCCAGGACCGCCGCGATCCGGCCGAACGAGGCCCGCCCGTCGAGCTGGAGCGCTTGCAGCAGTTGCAGATCCAGCTCGTCGTGCGCCACGGGCAGCCATGCTAAAGGGTTTTCAATCATGGACGACGAGGAGCCCGGCCGTTCCGGTCAGAGCGTGACCACGAGCTTCTCCCCGGAGATCCCGCCGCGCAGCCGGTCCAGGGCATCGGGAATCGCCTCCAGCCCGTGCCCCACCACGGTCGCGTCGGGCGTGGCCCGGTGCGTGCCGGAGGCCAGGGCCGCCGGGAGGTAGCCGGTCCAGACGGCCGGGCCGATCGCGTTGTCCTTCAGCGTGCCGCCCCAGATCACGCTGACGTCGACCCCGCGCCGCCGGGCCGACCTCGCGCGCAGGTTGGTGATCGGGCCGGGCTGGGCCGAGGCCACCCGCCGGGTGCCGATGGTGCGGGCGGCCACCTGGACGGCCGGCGGCAGCGAGCCCCGGCCGATCGCGATCGTGCCCGCCAGCGGCCGGTCGCCGATCCTCTCCGCCAGCTCGGCGACGGCGGTGGTACTGCGGTAGTCGACCACCTCGGCGGCGCCCATCGAGTGCACCCAGTCGCGGTTGCGGGGCGATGCCGTGGCCACCACCCGGTAGCCGGCGTTGTGGGCGAGCTGCACCGCGTTCACGCCGACGCTGGTCGAGCCGCCCCAGACCAGCACCGTCGAGTCCTGTGGCTGCGGGGTCGTGGTGGGCAGGGCCAGACCCAGGTGATCGGGCTGGAACAGACCGGTCGCCGCGGTGGAGACCGCCATCGGCAGCACCGCGGCCCGCTCGAACGACAGCTGCGCCGGCAGCGGCGCGACCATGTGCTGCATCAGTACGACGTGTTGCTGAAAAGCGCCCTCGGCCGGGCGGTTACGGTTCCGCTCCAGCCCGAAGGCCTGGCCCACCACCCGGTCGCCGGGGTGCAGGCGGGTGACGCCGGGGCCCACCTCGACCACCTCGCCGGCCACGTCCGACCCGATCACCGCCGGGAACCGGACCCAGGGCAGCACCACGCGATAACCGATGGCGGGCAGGGTGTCGAAGAAGTTCACGGCCACGGCGCGCACGCGCACCACCACCTCGCCCGGCCCGGGCGGGGTGTAGGGGGCCGGGCCGACCACGAGGCGCGCGCCGCGCCGGGGCATCCACAGGGCTGTGCCGGATTCGCTCACCGCTCGAAAATAGGCACTGCCTAGAAAATAGTCAATGACTACTTCGGCATACCATGGCGGCATGGCGCACCGTCCCTTCCACCACGGCAACCTCCGCGCCGTCCTGCTCGACCACGCCGAGACCGTGCTGCGCGAACGCGGCCTGGAGGCGCTCTCCCTGCGCGAGCTGGCCCGCGAGGCCGGCGTCAGCCACGGCGCGCCGCGGGCCCACTTCATCGACCGCAAGGCCCTGGTCGACGCGCTCGCGGTGCGCGGGTTCACCCGGCTCACGGCGCAGGTCGGCGCCGCCACCGGCTCCGGCGACCGGGTGAGCGACCTGCGCACCGGCGGGGCCGCCTACCTCGACTTCGCCGCCCGCGACGCCGCGCTGCTCGACCTGATGTGGGCCGCCAAGACCGACGACCCCCCGCCCGAGGTGCAGGAGGCGGCGACCGGGCTGTTCACGCTGCTGAAGCAGCTGCTGGGCGAGGAGGGTGACGCCGGGGCGGGCCCGCCCCGGCTGGGACTCGTGCTGATGGCCACCATGCAGGGCACGGCCGACCTGGTCACCTCCCGGCGCCTGCCCCTCGAACAGGCCCACGCGGTGCTCGACGAGGCGATCACGCTGTACGTCGCGGGAGCCACAGAGGTGAGCAGAATGCGAACCACGGCACGCCGGGCTCGGTGACCGTGGGCCGACGGTCCGTCGTAGGCTCATGGTCGACCAGGGCGTGGTGACTGCGCGCATTGCCCGCGCAGGCACCACGCAACCGGATCCGAAGGACGGAGAGCCAGCGTTGGCGGACGCTTCCACCATCATCTACACGCATACGGACGAGGCCCCGGCACTCGCCACGTATTCGCTGCTGCCCATCGTGCAGGCGTACGCGGGCACCGCGGGCGTGAGCGTCGAGACCCGGGACATCTCGCTCTCGGGACGGATCATCGCCGCCTTCGCCGACCGGCTGCCCGAGGGGCAGAAGCTCGACGACGCCCTGGGTGAGCTCGGTGAGCTCGCCCGGCGGCCCGAGGCCAACATCATCAAGCTGCCCAACATCTCCGCGTCGATCCCGCAGCTCAAGGCGGCCGTGGCGGAACTGCGGGCGCAGGGCTTCGACCTGCCCGACTACCCGGACAGCCCGGCCACCGACGACGAGCGTGACGTGCGCGCCCGCTACGACCGGGTCAAGGGCAGCGCCGTCAACCCGGTGCTGCGCGAGGGCAACTCCGACCGGCGCGCGCCCGGCTCGGTGAAGAACTACGCCCGCCGCCACCCGCACCGGATGGGCGCCTGGTCGGCCGACTCGAAGACCAACGTGGCCACCATGGTGGCCGGCGACTTCCGCGGCAGCGAGAAGTCCGTGGTCATCGCCGCCGACACGCAGCTGCGCATCGAGCTGGTCTCCGGCGGCACCACCACCGTGCTGCGCGAGGGCGTGCCGGTGCTGGCCGGCGAGGTCGTCGACGCCACCCGCCTCGACGTGGCCGAGCTGAACCGCTTCCTGGCGCAGCAGATCGCCCGGGCCAAGGCCGAGGGCGTGCTGTTCAGCGTGCACCTCAAGGCCACCATGATGAAGGTCTCCGACCCGATCATCTTCGGCCACGTCATCCGGGCGTTCTTCCCGCGCACCTTCGAGCAGTACGGTGCCGCGCTCGCGGCGGCCGGGCTCAACCCCAACGACGGCCTCGGCGCGATCCTGGCCGGGCTGGAGGGCCTGCCCGACGGCGCGGCGATCAAGGCGTCGTTCGACGCCGAGCTGGCCGACGGCCCGGCGCTGGCCATGGTCGACTCCGACCGCGGCATCACCAACCTGCACGTGCCCAGCGACGTCATCGTCGACGCCTCGATGCCGGCGATGATCCGCACGTCGGGTCACATGTGGGGCCCGGACGGCAACGAGGCCGACACCCTCGCGGTGCTGCCCGACAGCAGCTACTCCGGTGTGTACCAGGCCGTCATCGACGACTGCCGGGCCAACGGCGCGCTCGACCCGGCCACCATCGGCTCGGTTCCGAACGTGGGCCTGATGGCGCAGAAGGCCGAGGAGTACGGCAGCCACGACAAGACCTTCGAGATCCCGGCCGACGGCACCGTCCGCGTCGTGGCCTCCGACGGCACCGTCCTGATCGAGCACGAGGTGAAGCAGGGCGACATCTGGCGCGCCTGCCAGACCAAGGACGTGCCGATCCGGGACTGGGTCAAGCTGGCCGTCAACCGGGCCCGGGCCACCGGCGACCCGGCCGTGTTCTGGCTCGACCAGGCCCGGGCGCACGACGCCGTGCTGATCGCCAAGGTGAACGAGTACCTCGGCGAGCACGACACCGAGGGCCTGACGATCAGGATCCTCGACCCGGTCGAGGCCACGAAGTTCTCGCTGGAGCGCATCCGCAAGGGCGAAAACACCATCTCGGTCACCGGCAACGTGCTGCGCGACTACCTCACCGACCTGTTCCCCATCCTCGAGCTGGGCACCAGCGCGAAGATGCTGTCGGTGGTGCCGCTGATCAACGGGGGCGGTCTGTTCGAGACCGGCGCCGGCGGCTCGGCGCCCAAGCACGTGCAGCAGCTGCTCCGGGAGAACCACCTGCGGTGGGACAGCCTCGGCGAGTTCCTGGCCCTGGCCGTCAGTTTCGAGCACCTGGCGCAGACCACGAAGAACCCCCGCGCGCAGGTCCTGGCCGACACCCTCGACCGGGCCACCGGCACGTTCCTCAACGAGAACAAGTCGCCGAGCCGCAAGGCCGGTGAGATCGACAACCGGGGCAGCCACTTCTACCTCGCGCTGTACTGGGCGCAGGAGCTGGCGTCGCAGACCGAGGACGGCGAACTGGCCGCGCGGTTCGCGCCGCTGGCCGGCACCCTGTCCGAGCAGGAGTCGGTGATCACCGCCGAGCTGCTGGCCGCGCAGGGCCCGGCCGCCGACATCGGCGGCTACTACCGGCCCGACCCGGCCAAGGCGGAGGCGATCATGCGTCCGTCGGCCACACTGAACAAGGCCCTGGCCTCGCTCGGCTGACAGCCGCATCCCCGAACGGCCCGTCCCCGCTGCACCGGGGGCGGGCCGTCCGTCGTCTCAGGGCAGTTCGTCCCGCAGCAGTTCGTCCCGCAACGGTTCGTCTCCCAGCAGTTCCGCCGACACCCAGCCGGCCAGCACCCGCGCGCACTCGCTCACCGTCTCCGGCCAGGTGCGGGCCGAGTTCTCGTCGGCCTCGTCGCTGACCAGCTTGATCAGCCGCACCGGCAGGCCCAGGCGCTGCGCGACGGCGGCCACGGCGTAGCCCTCCATGTCGACCAGGTGAGCCTGTTCCGCCAGCCGCTCCTTCTGCGGGCCGCCGGCCACGAACGCGTCGCCGGTCGCCAGCGTCGTGCCGCCCGGGTGCGCGAGATCCAGCGGGGCGCCGAAGGTTTCGCCGGTCAGCCGGAACAGCAGCTCGGTGTCCAGGTCGTGCTGGATCACGGTGCCCACCTCGTGCAGGCCCGCCAGGCCGGGGCGCAGGGCGCCCGCCGTGCCCAGGTTGACCAGGCCCGCCGGGCGGATACCGCCGGCCAGGGCCGTGCTCAGCGCCAGCGTGGCGTTGATCTTGCCGATGCCGGTGATCAGGATCGGCAGCGCGGCCGGCAGGAACTGCGCCTCCTCCTCCACCGCGACCACCAGCAGCGACCGGTCGGGGCTGATCGATCCGATGAGCTGTTCAGTCGGCACGGGGTTCCCATCCGGTGGGCGAATCTGGTCCAGCGCTGTCTACGGGGAGACGACGCCGGCCGTCAACCCGATGGATGCCGGCATTCCTGATCCGCGCTCAGGCCGTGGCCCGGGCGATGGCCAGCGCCACCTTCTCGAAGCCGGTCTCGCCCAGCCGGTGGGCGTAGTTCGCGTCCGCGAGCGACCGGGTGTGGGTGAGCAGACGGGCCAGGCGCCGGTCCAGGCCGGTGAGCCGCAGCAGCTCTTCCAGGCGCTCGTGCACCGCGGTCTCCAGGTCGAGGTGCGGCGGGTACTCGTCGACCCGGTTGCGCAGCAGTGGCAGCAGGTCGTATTCCCGCGGGCCGCGCACCGGCTTCGGGTCGATGGCCCGCCAGGTGCCGTCCTGGTCGCGCAGCACGTTCTCGTAGTGAAAGTCGCCGTGCAGCAGGTACTCCGGCTCGCCGGCCAGCACGTCGTCGAGGATCCGGCTCAGCTCCCGCAACCGCGACGCGTAGCGCGGCGTCCAGTCCGGCTGCTCGCGGTGGTCGTCCACGGCCCGGGGAAAATCCGGGCCCGCCGGGCGGTGCAGCCGCCCCAGCAGCCGCGCGCTCACCTCCAGTGCCCCGGCCACCGGCAGGCCGGTCAGATCGGTGTCCGGGCGCAGCCACTCCATCAGGAAGGCCCCGCTGCCCGGGTCGTGCCGCAGCACCCGCACCGCACCGTTCCCCTCCCAGGCCAGCAGCCCCCGCACCTCGTGCCGCGACCACCGGTCCGGCCAGCCCAGTTTCAGCGCCAGGGTGGTGTTCGCGGCATCGACGACCTGGTGCACCACCCCGACCTGCCCGGCCTGCCGCCGCCCGGTCGGCCGCAGCTCCCACCGGCGCAGCAGCCCCTCGACCACGGCCGGGTACTCCCGCAGCCAGCGCGCGGCGGCCGGGCCCTCGCGTCGCAGGGTGCGGGCGGCGAAGTCCTCGGGCAGCATGACCGGATTCTCTCCCACACCGGGTGCCCGTGGCCTGCGCTAGCATCACCCGCGTGATCGAGACCCCGGCCCTGCGCGTGGTGCGCCCGGCCGTGGTGTTCGGCGACCACTCCTTCCGGCAGGACTTCTACCAGTAGCCCGGCGTGCTGCTGCGTATCCATCCTTCCTGCCCGAAAGGCCCCTTCCGTCATGCGTTTCATCGACCTGCACCGCCATCTCGAAGGCTCCCTCCGGGTGGCGACGATCCTGGAGCTGGCCCACCGCGACGGCCATCCGCTCGCCGCCGCGCCGGATCCGGAGCACCTGCTCGTGGCCCGTGGCCCGCTCGGCGGTCTGGTGCCGTTCCTGGCCAAGGTCGACGTGGCCGCGTCGGCGTTCCCCCGGGCCGAGGACTGGCAGCGGGGTGCCCGGGAGGCGGTGCGGGACGCCGCGGACGACGGGCTGGACCATCTGGAGCTGCGGTTCAGCCCGTGGTTCATCGCCCAGGAGACGGGCCTGGCGCCGGAGGCGGTGATCGATGCGGTCGCCGACGGGGCGCGGGCGGTGCCCGGGCTCACGGTCGGCCTGATCGGCATCCTGCTGCGTGACCTCGGGCCGGAGAACGGCCTGGCACAGGTGAACACGCTGCTGTCGCGACGCGAGCTGTTCGTCGCGGCCGACCTGGCGGGCAACGAGGGCGGGGTGCCGGCGGTGGACTTCGCGCCGGCCTTCGCCCGGGCCCGCGACGCCGGTCTGCACGTCACCGTTCATGCCGGGGAAGGTGCCGGGCCGCGGAGCGTGTGGGACGCGGTCCGGCACCTCGGGGCCGAGCGGATCGGGCACGGCGTGCGTGCCGCCGAAGACCCGGCACTGCTGGAACACCTGGCCTCCGAGGGGATCACCCTGGAGGTGGCGCTGACCAGCAACCTGCACACCGGGGTCGCCGCGAGTTACCGCGAGCACCCGGTGCACGCCCTGCTCGCGGCCGGGGTGCCGGTGGCACTGGCCACCGACGACCCCCGGGCCTCGGCGATCACCCTGTCGGGGGAGTACACCGCGGCGCGCGAGCAGGTGGGTCTGAGTCAGGCCCAGATCGACCGGATCCGTCAGGATGCCGAACGGGCCTGTTTCTGAACGGCTCTCACCGGTGGACGACGCCGGGTCCGCACGGCCCGGCGTCGTCCACCATGGGTTGCCGTGCTGTCAGTCGCAGGTCCAGGTGACCGGCACGGGCCGCCCGTCGTCGGTGTCCGGGTCGGCCGTGGGGCTGGTGCCGATGATCAGCCCGGTGTCCGTGACCAGGCGCACGCCGACGCCGCCGGTCGACGGCAGCGGAAGAGGGCTGAGGGCGCCGTTCTGCCACACCCCGGCCCCGAGGAATCCCGGGCCCGCGGCGTCCACGCTCTGGTTGCCGGCGACCAGGCCGTCGCTGTTCACCTGCGCGGCGCGGAATCCCGGCGGGGTCTCGGTGAGTTCGCCGTCCTTCCAGACGTACTGGGCGATCCGGTAGCCCTCGGTGAAGGTGACCGAGCCGGTCACGTACGGCCCGGCGATCTGGCCGGCGTTGCTCTCGTTCAGGTCGTCCCGGTCGAACAGCGGTGAAAGCCCTTCTTCGGCGGTGCCCTTCAGGGCGGTGCCGGGTCCGAGCTCGTCCGGCCGGGTGGTGCCGACGATGACGCCGTCGTCGTTCACGTCGCCCAGCGTGAGCCAGCCCTGGCCGGTGCCGAGGTCCTGGTAGGTGCCGGGGGAGTCCGCCGACCAGACGATGCCGTGCGACACCCCGCCGACCAGCGCCGAGCCGACGATCGTGCCGGAGCTGTTGATCGAGAGGGCGACCGGATCGACGGCCCCGTCCGGCACGGCCAGCGGGGTCACCGTGCCGTCCTGCCAGAGGTACGGCCGCTGCTGCTCGCGGTCGAACGCCACCACCAGCCCGTCCGCGTTCACGTCGTAGGCGTCTCCGCCCTGGGTGCCGGGAGTGTCGAGCACCGTGGCGTCGTCGCCGTGCCAGAGCACGGGTACGGTGTTCCACTGCTGGTCGCGGCCGTTGCCCACGAAGTAGTCGCCGCCCGCGCCGAAGGTATTGAACGTCACGTAGCCCGCCGGCACGTCCGGGGTGTGGACGTTCCAGGTGCACGACGACGCGGCCGAGGCGGTGGCGGCCGGTGCGACGATCAGGCCGGCGGCCAGGGCGACGGTGGCCAGGCGGGCGGAGGTGGACGCAGAACGCATGGGTTTCCCAACTGTGCGAGTGGTGTCGAGCGGCCCGGCCGGGGCGGTGACACCGTAAGCACACAGACGGATGAACGGATCATTTCGGTCATGGTGACATGAACCACATCGCAACATGTGGTGGACGTCAGTCGTCGACCGGTACCCCGTCGAGCACGGTGAAACACACCACCCAGTACGCGACGTACAGCGCCAGCAGGATCACCCCGTGCCGTCGCCGCAGTCGCCCGGACAGGATGAAACGCGCTGCCAGGCCGGTCATGACCGCCAGAACCGGCAGGTGCCAGCGCAGCACGTCGTCGCCGATCTCGATGTCGCCGCCGGTCAGCAGGATCAGGCCGAGCTTCGCGGTGACGCCGAAAACCACGCTGCCGATCACGTTCCCGATCCCGATCTCGGACACGCCCCTGCGCTGCGGCTCCACGGTGAGGAAGATGTCTTCGAGCGAGAGCACCAGGGTGGCGATCGTCGCGCCGAACAGTGTTCCCTCGATGGAGAAGTCGTCGAGCATTCCCTCGATGCCGGCGCTGGTCACCGCGGCGGCGGCGATCAGCCCGGTCAGGGCGAGCAGGGCCAGGCCCAGCCCGGCCCAGGGGTGCGGCGGCCGGTCGGTGAACGGCGCGGTGACGGTGAACGGGGGCGTGTCGTGGCGCTCCGGGCCGCCGGCACCGACCTTCTCCAGGATCTCGGCGTTCCGGAAAACCGGTGTGGTGCTGCGTAGCTCGCGCGAGGCCACGTAGCCGATGAAGGCCACGAACAGCAGCACCAGGATCACCCCGTGCACGACGGTGAGGGGGCCGGTCAGCACGAACGGCAGCATCAGCACCGGCGAGGCGGCGAACAGCAGCACGTAGGGGCGCGGGATGTCGACCCGGCCCGGGCTGATGATCGCGGCCAGCGCCAGCACCACGCCGGTCATCGAGATCGCCGTGCCGAAGACCGTTCCCAGCGCCACCTCGCCCAGGTCGTCCAGGTTCAGCACCATGCCGAGGGCGACGTCGTCGAACTCGATGCCGGTGAAGAGAATCGCCAGCAGGAACACCGAGATGTGCAGACCGGCAGCCGCTCCCACGAGGTAGGAGACGAGTTTCTCGGCGCAGTAGACCAGCAGGGCCGCGCCGGCCACGAAGAGCAGGACGGACATCATCGTCTCCTACGACCGGTGCGGGCGGGGGATCAGATCGAGGTGCACGGGACCCTGCGCCGCCCGCACGGCCTCGGTCACCAGGCCGTGGTCGGGGGAGAGGTGGCAGACCGGGTCGGTGCGCGCGGCGTCGCCGGTGAGCTGGAAGGCCTGGCAGCGGCAGCCGCCGAAATCCACCTCCCTGCGGTCGCACTCACGGCACGGATCGGGCATCCAGCCGGTGCCGCGGAAGGCCCGCATCACCGGGGCGTCCCGCCAGATCTGTTCCAGCCCGGCGTCGCGCACGCTCGCCCGCGGCAGGGGCAGCGACTGCGCGGCCGGGCAGGGCAGCGCGTCGCCGGTGGGGGTGATCGTCAGCTGTCGTGAGGCCCAGCCACCCATACAGGGTTTCGGGTAGCGCGAGTAATAATCGGGGACGACGTAGAGCACGTCCATCCGCTCCCGCAGCCGCTCCCGCGCCGCCCGCACCACCTGTTCGGCCCGCTCCAGCTGATCACGGCCCGGCAGCAGGGCGTCCCGGTTGCGCCAGGCCCAGCCGTAGTACTGGGTGTTGGCCAGCTCCACCCGGTCGGCACCCACCTCCTCGGCCAGGGCCAGCACGGCGCCGACCCGGTCGATGTTCTGCCGGTGCAGCACCACGTTCACGGTCAGCGGCCAGCCGAGCTCCCTGACCAGGTGCATCGCCTCGACCTTGCGCCGGAACGAGGGGGTGCCGGCGATCCGGTCGGACAGCGCCGGATCGTCGGCCTGGATGCTCACCTGCACGTGGTCCAGCCCGGCCTCCCGCAGCCGTTCCGCCGCCCGCCGGGACAGGCCGAGGGCACTGGTCACCAGGTTGGTGTACATGCCGAGTTCCGAGGCGTGCCGCACGATCTCGGGCAGGTCGCGGCGCAGCAGCGGCTCCCCGCCGGACAGGTGGCACTGGAGCACCCCGAGGTCGGCGGCCTCGGTGAGCACCCGCCGCCACTCGGACGTGCCGAGCTCGTCGGTGTAGTCGGCCAGGTTCAGCGGGTTGGAGCAGTAGGCGCAGGCCAGGGGGCAACGGTAGGTGAGCTCGGCGAGCAGCCCGAACGGCGCGCCGGCCGGAGCCTCGCTCATCGGGCCAGCTCCACGCAGCGCCGGGCGACCAGGCCGGTGAGGAAGCGGCGCACCTCGTCCTCGCGCACCCCCCGGTAGCGGGTGCCCAGTTCATCCACGATCTGCCGCACGGTGCGGGTTCCGTCGCACAGCCGGAAGATCTCCACGCCGGAACCGTTGAGCACCACCACGGTCTCGGGCAGCAGCAGCACCGGGGCGCGCCGGGCCCGGGACCAGGTGAGCCGCACGTGCCGGGCCGGGCGGGGCCGGTCGAGCGCCGACACCAGCGCGGTGGCGGTCATGACGGGTAGGCCCGGTCGATGGCGTCCATCAGGCTCCACAGCACGTCGCACTTGAACGACAGCGCCCGCACCGCCAGGGCCTGTGACGCGGCGTCGCGGCAGTGCGTGGTGACCACCTCCAGGGCGTGTTCGCTGTCGCGGGGCGCCTGTTCGAGCCGGGCCCGGAAGTAGGCCAGGCCCTGCGGGTCGATCCAGGTGTAGTGCTTCTCGAACGCGGCCAGCCGCTCGGCCATCAGGTCGGGCGCGAAGAGCTCGGTGAGGGACGACGCGACGGCCTCCACCCAGGGGCGGGTGCGGGCGAAGCCGACGTAGGCGTCCACGGCGAAGCGGGCCGAGGGCACCAGGTGCCGGTGGTCGAGCAGCTCCTCACGGGTCAGGCCGGCCGCCTCGCCCAGCCGCAGCCAGGCCTCGATGCCACCCTCGCCGGGACCGGTGCCGTCGTGGTCGGTGATCCGGCGGACCCAGCGACGGCGCACGGCCGGATCCGGGCAGTTGGCCAGGATCGCGGCGTCCTTGCGCGGGATGTTCTCCTGGTAGTAGAAGCGGTTCGCCACCCAGCCGCGGATCTGGCGTGGGTCGCACTCGCCCGCGTTCATCCGCACGTGCAGGGGATGCTGGTCGTGGTACTGCCGGGAGTGGGCCCGCAGGGCCCCGACGAAGTCGGTCGTCACCGTCTACACCTCCAGTTCGAGGCCGTCGAAGGCCACTTCGGCGCCGTGATCGGTCACGATGCCGCGCTCGGGCGAGTCGTGGAGCAGCATCGGGTTGGTGTTGTTCAGGTGCAGGTAGACGATGCGGGGCACGTCGAGCCCGGCGACCAGTGCCAGCCCCTCGCTGACCGGCAGGTGCCCCATCTCCCGGGAGGTCTTGCGGCCCAGGCCGAGCCGGGGCAGTTCGTCGTCGCTCCAGCAGGTTCCGTCGATCAGCAGGCAGTCGCAGCCCCGGATCCGCTCCAGCACGGCCGGGGTCAGGGCCTGCACCCCCGGCAGGTACACCACGCCGGCGCCGCCCGAGGTGATCCGGTAGCCGACCACCCGCCCCGGCGCCCGGGGGTCGAGGCCGAACCGGTCGCGCTTGGTCGTGGGCACGTCGAACGCCCGGCACGAAAGATTCTCGCCCAGAGCGAATTCCGCCTCCGGGACCACCGGCGTCCAGGAGACCGGGCAGTACCGTTCCAGCAGCGGCAGCAGCCCCGACCCGTCGGTCAGCGTCTTGTGTGCCGCCGGCGTGGCGAACAGGCGCAGGCCGGGTGCCTCGCGCAGCAGCACCAGCCCGAGGGTGTGGTCGAGCTCGGCGTCGGTCAGCAGCACGGCGCCGAACGGCGTGCGTCGTCCACCCGTGACCGCCGGCAGGCCGGCGATCTGGCCCAGGACGTCCGGAGAGGCGTTGAACAGGAACCACTCCCGGCCGTCCGGGCTCACCGCGACGGACGACTGGGTGCGGGCGGGCGCGGCCCCCGAGCGCACGGCCCGGCACACCGCGCACCCGCAGTTCCACTGTGGCGAGCCGCCGCCGGCGGCGGCCCCGAGGATTCGCACCCGCATGTGACGCTCCTGTGTCCGGGGGGCGGTCCCGTGCCCGGCCACCACCGTGGCCGGGCACGAGGTGCCCCGCTCAGTCGTCCAGCTGGGCGATGTACATGGTCACCTCGGGTGCGACGGCGATCTCGTCGAACTCGGGTGTCTCCCAATCGGTCTGGGAATCCACAGGTTCCACCTCCTCTCGAGAGGTCAGTCGCCCCGGGTGGGATCGGTCTCGGGCAGGGCGAACACGATCAGGGCGCTGCCGTGCCCGGCGCCGAGCATGCCGGGCAGGAATCCCTCGGCCCAGCCGCCCCAGCCGACCGGCACCGCGACGTACTGGCGGCCGTCGACGGTGTAGGTCACCGGGCTGCTGTGATGCCCGCTGCCGCACTGGAACTGCCAGAGCAGCTCACCGGTGCGGGCGTCCCAGGCGTTGAACTCGCCGGAGGGCTCACCGGCGAACACCAGGTCGCCGGCCGTGGCCAGCACGGACGCGCACATCGGGAGTTCGTTGCGCCAGCGCCACTTCTCCTCGCCGTCGGCGTCGAAGGCGCTGATGTAGCCGACCGCCTCCTCAATGTCGACCGACACCCCGGCGCTCCAGTACGGGATGCCCTCCCGGAACTCCCGGCGGCGCCGGGCGGCGGTGGCACCGACGTCCTGGATCGGCACGTAGAACAGTTCGGTGCGAGGGCTGTACGCCGCGTGCGTCCACTCCTTGGCCCCGGCCGGCCCGGGGTAGAAGTGCACCTGCACGCCCTCCTCCTCGGGGTAGACCTTAGGCACCACCTGACCGTCGCGGCTGATCGCGCCCCAGGTGATCCGGTCGACGAAGGGCGTGATCGAGACCCGCTCCCCGTTCGTGCGGTCGAGCACGAACAGGTAGCCGTTCTTGTCGAAGTGCGCCAGCAGTTTCCGGCCGTCCCGCTCGAACAGGATGCACTCGCTCATGCTGTCGTAGTCCCACACGTCGTGCGGGGTGCACTGGTAGTGCCAGCGGATCTCACCGGCGTCCACGTCCACCGCGACGATGCTGTCGGTGTAGAGGTTGTCGCCCTCGCGCACACCGCCGTCGAAGTCCGGTGCCGGGTTGCCCGTGCCCCAGTAGAGCAGGTTGGTCGAGGGGTCGTAGGTGCCGGTCAGCCAGCAGTTCCCGCCGCCCCGGGCCCAGGCCTCGCCGTCGGCGGGCCAGGTCTCCGAGCCGGGCTCGCCCGGCTTGGGCACCATGTAGCAGCGCCACTGGTGCTCGCCGCTGTTCAGGTCGAAGGCGTCCAGGTGGCCGCGCACCCCGAACTCGCCGCCGGAACTGCCCACGATCACCAGGTTCTTCACCACCAGCGGGGCCAGTGTGCCGCTCTCCCCGGCCCGCACGTCGCCGTAGGTGCGGTCCCACACCCGTTTTCCGGTGGTCGCGTCGAGCGCGATCACGTGCGCGTTGGCGGTGACGAAGAAGACCTTGCCCTGGGCCACGGCCACGCCACGGTTCACGTTGCCGCAGCACAGCGACACGTCGAAGGGCACGGCATGCTTGTACCGCCAGATCTCGGTGCCGGTCCTGGCGTCCAGGGCCCACACCCAGCCGTCCCAGCCGGACAGGAACATCACGCCGTCGACCACGATCGGGGTGGCCTCGAACGAGTAGGTGGAGGTGCCGGCGATGATGCCGCTGACGCCGGCCTGGAAGATCCAGGCCGGGCCGATCTGCTTCACGTTCCCGGTGTTGATCTGGTCCAGCGGGCTGTACCGCTGGCCGTCGTAGGTGCCGTAGTAGGTGAGCCAGTTCTGCGGCTCCGACCGGGCCTCGACAATCCGCTCGTAGTCGAGGTTCTCGGCGACCGGCGGGGCCACGTCGCCGCCGGCCACCTTGCCGCTGAGCCGTCCCTGGTCGACGGCCTCGCCGGCGTCGACGTACTCGATGTCGGTCATGACGCGTTCCTTCCTAGGGCCGGGGCTGGTCGGGGCGGTCCAGGCGGGCCTCCGGGGGCACGTCGCCGAGCACGACGATCGCCCCGGTCAGGCCGCGTCCCTCGTCGTTGCCCGAGGGGGAGCTGAACCAGTAGTAGCCCGGGCCGTCGAGATTCAGCGTGGCCCGGCCGCGGGAGTGGTTCACCAGCCAGATGAACTTGCGGTCGCCGTTGCTCGGCAGCAGCGCGCAGTGCGTGTTCTGGTCGTCGTTGATGATCTCCAGGTCGACGTCACCGCCGTGCGGCAGCACCAGAATGGACGGGTCCCAGCAGATCTCGTCGGGGCGTATCCGGATGGTCGCGGACATCCGGCCGTCGGCGTCCTCGCTCGCCTGGGCGATGTTGCCGGTGTTGAGCAGCCGGCCGAGAGCGGCGGTGTTCTGTGCGCCCAGTCCCAGCCGGTCCAGCAGGTCTTCCCGGTCCTCCACGGTCGTCATCGACCTCAACTCCTCAAATGGGCTGCTGAGCGCGACCTTACGCCCGGGGCGCGGGGCGACCAAGGTGCCGCCGTTCGCCTGCCGGGAGCTACCGTTCACACCCGGGAACGCACCGCAGCCCGATCAGGACCGGCCCAGGTCCATGACCCTGGCCCAGGCGGCGACGAAGTCCCGCACGAAGATCTCCTGGCCGTCGTCGGCGGCGTACACCTCGGCCAGGGCGCGCAGTTCCGGGTCGGCCCCGAACACCAGGTCCACCCGGCTGGCCCGCCGGCGCACCTGGCCGGACGACCGGTTCCGTCCGGTGAAAGTCGCCGAGAGGGAACCCTTCCCGTCGTCCGGTTCCCAAACCACCGAGTCGTCGAGCAGATTGGTGAAGAAGTCGTTGGTCAGCACCCCCGGACGGGTGGTGAACGGACCCAGCTCCGGGTCGCCCACGCCGAGCACCCTCAGGCCACCCACCAGCACGGTCATCTCCGCCGCGCTGAGCGTCAGCAGAGCCGCGCGGTCTACCAGCAGGTGCTCCGCAGGACGCCGGGCCCGCCGGTCGCGGTAGTTGCGGAAACCGTCGGCGGACGGTTCCAGGGCGGCGAACGAGACCGGGTCGGTCCACTCCTGCGGGGCGTCGGCGCGGCCCGGGGTGAACGGCACCTCGATCTCCACCCCGGCGTCCCGGGCGGCCCGTTCCACGGCGGCGCACCCACCGAGCACGATCAGGTCGGCCGCCGAGATCGCGTCGTCCTGGCCGCGGATCTCCTCCAGGGCCCGCAGCACGCCGTGCAGCGTGCCGGGATCGTTGACCGGCCACCCGCGCTGCGGTTCCAGGCGCAGCCGCCCACCGTCCGAGCCGCCCCGCCGGTCGCTGTGCCGGTAGGTGGAGGCGGACGCCCAGGCGGCCGAGACCAGGTGCGGCACCGGGATCTCCAGCAGCCGCCGTCTCAGCCGGGCCAGCAGCTGCGGACCGGGTGGATCGTGGCGTGGTGCGGGCACCGGGTCCTGCCAGAGGAACGTCTCGTCCGGCACCAGCGGCCCGAGATGGCGCCTGCGTGGCCCGAGGTCGAGATGGGTCAGCTTGAACCAGGCCCGGGCGAACGCGGTGGCCAGCTGGTCCGGGTGCACCAGGAACCGCCGGGCGATCGGCTCGTACACCGGGTCGAAGCGCAGGGCCAGGTCGGTGGTCAGGAACGTCGGGGCGTGCCGCCGGTCCGGGTCGTGGGCGTCCGGCACGGTTCCGGCGCCCGCCCCGCCGCGCGGCACCCACTGCCACAGCCCGGCCGGGCTCAGCGCGACGTCCCACTCGAAGCCGAAAAGTGCTGTCAGATAGCTGTTGTCCCAGGTGGTCGGGGTGGGTGTCCAGGTGCCCTCCAGGCCGCTGGTGATCGTGTCGCCGGCCCGGCCCGAGCCGTGGTCACCGGGCCAGCCCAGGCCCTGGTGCTCGATCGGCGCGGCGGCGGGCTCGCGGCCCAGGTGGCGTTCCGGGTCGGCCGCGCCGTGGGTCTTGCCGAAGGTGTGGCCGCCCACGATCAGCGCCACGGTCTCCTCGTCGTCCATCGACATCCGGGCGAACGTGTCGCGGATGTCGCGGGCCGACATCACCGGGTCGGGAACCGTGTTGGGGCCTTCCGGGTTCACGTAGATCAGGCCCATCTGGTCGGCGGCCAGCGGGTTCTCCAGATCGCGGACGCCGGAGTGCCGGTCGTCGCCCAGCCAGGTGCGTTCCGGCCCCCAGTACACCGGCTCCGGGCGCAGCACCTCGGCCCGGCCGCCGGCGTAGCCCAGGGTGCGCAGGCCCATGGTCTCCAGGGCCCGGTTGCCAGCGAACACCATCAGGTCGGCCCAGGACAGGCGGCGTCCGTACTTCTTCTTGACCGGCCACAGCAGACGCCGGGCCTTGTCCAGGTTGCGGTTGTCCGGCCAGCTGCCCACCGGCGAGAAGCGCTGGAGGCTCGCGCTCGCCCCGCCGCGCCCGTCGTACGCCCGGTAGGTGCCCGCGCAGTGCCAGGCCATCCGCAGTATCAGCGGGCCGTAGTGGCCGAAGTCGGCGGGCCACCAGTCCTGCGACGTGGTCAGCACGGTGTCCACGTCGTCCGCCAGCTCGTCCAGGTCGATCGTGGAGAACGCCGCGGCGTAGTCGAAGTCGTCGCCGAGCGGACCCCCGCGGGGCCGGCTCAGGGCGGTCAGGTCCAGTCGGTCGGGCCACCAGTCGCGGTCGTCGGTGGACGCCCGGGGGCGCCGGTCGGGTGGGGAGGGAGGCAGTCCGAGGCCACCGCCGTTGTGCGCGCCGTCGGGCATCAGAAGTCCAGGGCGCGGCGCACGGCCGGGGCGTTGCGGCGGGAGACCGGTACCGTCTCCTCGCCGTCCATGATCAGGAAAAGCTCACCGCCGCGCCCGCGTTCGACCTCCCGCACCCGGCCGAGGTTGACCACGTACTGCCGGTGCACGCGCAGGAACCCGGCCGCGGCGAGCTCGCCGCCGAGCCGGTCCAGGCTCGGTGAGGCGGCCCGCAGGCGTCCCTGGTCGGTCGAGAGCCACACGTCGTTCCCGTCCGACTCGGCGGAGCGGATCTCCGGCGGGCGCAGCAGCACCATCCGGTTGTCGCGGGTGGCGACCACCCGGCGCGTCGCCGCCGGGCCGGCCTGTCCCGGGCGCTCGGGCTGCTCGGGCATCGGGGCGGCGTCGCAGGCACCGAACCGGACCAGGTGCCCGATCAGGTGACGGGCCAGGAACACGGGACGCACGACGACCGGCGTCGGGTCGGCGGTGAGGTGGGTGAACACCTGGGTGGACCCGACCCAGTCCGGGTTGCGGGCCGCCTGCGAGCTGGCGTAGCGGATGGCGCCGATCAGTTGCGGCAGGCCGGGATTCCAGCGCACGGTGGGGTCCAGGGCCGGGGTCGCGGCGGGCACACCCATCAGCACGCTCGCGCTCTCGTCGGCGATCACCACCTTGCCGGCCGTGTCCATCGCGGCCAGGGACCCGGTGGAGGAGGCGCGGGCCTGGGTGTACGCGGCGACCAGCTCACCGCCGCTGGTGCGGGCGCGCCGGCGCAGCTGGCCCTGGGTGGTGGACGCCGCGTTGGTCAGCCAGCTGCCCGCGTACGAGGGCAGCTGACTGCGCCAGCAGGAGATGTTGAGGACGGCGATGGGCTCGCGACTGACCACGTCGCGCACCGCGATCCCGGCGCAGGTCCAGTCGTGGAAGGCCTGGCACCAGTGCTCGGCGCCGCGCACCAGCACCGGGCCGTGCGCCTCCAGCGCCATGCCCATGCCGTTGGTGCCGGCCGCGGCCTCGGACCAGCAGAACCAGGGGGCCAGGTTGGCCTCCGCGGCCCGGGCCAGCGTGGCCGCATCGCCCCACTCGGCCAGGATGCGGCCGGTGGAGTCGGTGACGGTGAGCACGCCACCGGCGAAGCCGACGTCCTGGGCGACCGCCGCCGCCCGGAAGCCGAGCTCGGCGAACACCCCGTCGTGCTCGGGCGTGTGCTGGATCTCGGCCATGGCGACCGGGGCCTCGGTGAGTTGCGGGTCGACCCGGTATCTCTCCCGGCAGCGGTGCCAGGAGATGGCCACCTCGGGCCGGACGCCGAGCACCTGGTCGTCGCCCCGGACGAAGCGTTCCCAGGCGTCGTACACGGTGTCCGCATGGCCGGCCGTCGCCGGCCGGTCGCGCTGCTGCCCAACATTCACTGTGGAGAACCGCCTTTGGTCCATCCGGTTTGTCGGCCGTGTCACGGGGGACTTCCCCACTGTAGGTACGCGGGTCGGGGTTGGCCACCCTCGTCCCGGCGGTCCCGGGCCGCTCCGGACCGCTCTGGGACCGATCTGAGGCAGGATCGGACCGGGCGCACCTGACGGCCCGACCTCCGGACGAAGGGCAACGACCGTGATCAGACGACTCGCCTGGGTCTCCGCGACCGGCGCACGCGGACTGGACGAGGACGAGGACCTGGCGGTGCCGGCTCTGCGGCGGGCGGGCGTCGAGGTGGACGTGGTGGTGTGGGACGACCCGCGGGTCGCCTGGGGCACCTACGACCGGGTGGTGCTGCGCTCCACCTGGGACTACACCCAGCGGCTGGAGCCGTTCCTGGCCTGGCTGGAGACCGTCGCCGCGGTGACCGACCTGCGCAACCCGGTGCCGATGCTGCGCTGGAGCATGGACAAGCACTACCTGGCCGACCTGGAGCGGGCCGGGGTGCCGATCACGCCCACCGGGTTCGCCGAGCCGGGGGAGCTGCCGGTGTTCCCGGCCGGCGAGTTCGTGGTGAAACCGGCCGTGGGGGCGGGCAGCCGGGACGCCGCCGGGTACGGCGACCAGGAGCACGACCTGGCCCTGGCGCACGTGCGCAAGCTGCACGAGCAGGGCGTGTCCGTGCTGGTGCAGCCGCTGCTGGGGTCGGTGGCCGAGCACGGGGAGTGGCCGATGGTGTTCCTCGGCGGGCGTTTCAGCCACGGTGCGAACAAGCGCGTCACGCTGCCGCGCGGGGGCGTGGTCGAGACCCTGTTCGCCCCGGAGACCAGCGTGTCGCACACCGCGGACGCGGCGCAGCTGGCGGTCGCCCGGCGGGCCGTCGACCTGGTGACGCGGCGCTTCGGGGTGCCCACCTACGCCCGGGTGGACCTGGTGCGCGACGACCGGGGGGAGCCGGTGGTGCTGGAGCTGGAACTGGTCGAGCCGTCGCTGTTCCTGCCCTACGCGGGGCCGGAGGCGGTGACGAATCTGGTTGCGGCGCTGGGAGGCTGACGGTTCGCCCAGGTGACCTGGACACGGGATCAGGGAAAGCCGGCCAACGGGATGTCGGGAGAGGCCGGTACGGGGTGCTGAAGCATGGGACCGTCACTTTCGCGATGCGGAAGCCCGACCCGTGTCATTCGGCTGGAAGGTATCGCGCCTGAACCGGGAACGTCCGTGCCCTGTTCCCGGCGCTCGCACGTCGGGCGCGGCCGGGCGGCCCGGTGTGCCGTCGTCCGTGCCTGTGTCACATGCGGTGGGAACGGGGATGTCGTCCTCGCGAATGTCCATCCGGCAATGGGAATTACAGGGTGGGCATCGGGGATCGGCCGGCCAGGACGTCGTCCGCGTGCTCCCGCAGCGGGCGGTCGTGGCCGAAGGCGGCGGCGCGCAGCAGGTCCAGGGCGTCGCCGAACGGCACCCGGTGGGTGCGCATGATCAGGTTCTGCGCCTGCCAGACCCGCGAGCGGTGCCGCAGGGCGCGGTCCTGGAGCAGACGCAGGCCGGCCTCGTCGTCCTGGAGCCCGGTCAGCAGCCGGCGGGCGATCTCGGTGGCGACGGCAGCCGCGGCCGGCTCGTCGTCGAGGGGGCCGGTCGTGCGGCGGTAGAGCCTGAGCGCGCCGATCGGCCGGGCTGTTCCGCCCGCGCTCGTGGCTGTGCTCGTGGCCGGGGTCAGGGTTGTGCTCGTGGCCGGGACCGGGGCCGGGCTCAGGGGGAACGCGAAGACGGCGCGGTAGGGCGCGATTTCGGGAAGCATGGCGGTGTAGAGCGGCCAGGAGTTCCGGGCCCCGGGGGCGGAGATGTCCGGAATCAGTTCGGGGTGGCGGGTGCTCGTGGTCAGGCAGGGGCCGTCGCCGATGCCGAAGTGGAACTCCTCGGCGCGGGCGGCGTGCGGGTCGCTCACGGCGACCGGCACGGAGACCGACGGGCCGTGGAACACACAGATCGCGGCGGCGTCGACGTTCAGGGCGTCGCGGGCGGCCAGACAGAGGGAGTCCGGCAGGCCGAGGGGGTTCGACGGGTTGACGGGGTCCGGTGAGCCCGGGGTTCCGGACGTCGTCGGCCAGTCGCTGGTCAGTGCCCCGAACCTGGCCAGCACGGCCTGGACCCGGTCCAGGCCGTGCGGCAGGTCGGAGGTGGGGTGGGGGTCGAACACGGTGCTCCCTGAACGGGGCCGGGGGCAGGGGCTGTCTCCCTGACCGATCACCGGCCGGATCCGGCCATCCTGGGCCAGTTTTCCGGCGGTGGCGACTCGTGCCGCCCCCGGCCGCCCTTATCGTCCCTTTCGGTACGACATCAGCGCAGCGCCGCCAGACGCGAGCGCACCGTGCGTAGCTGGTCCAGCCGGCGTTCGTAACCGCCGCCGAGCACCAACAGGGCGAGGCCGACGACGGCCGCCCACGCCCACAGGGGAACCGTCTCGCCGACGGTCCGCATCCACGGCGACAACAGCATCAGGGCCTCGACCACCAGCGCCGCCGCGCCCAGCACCAGCGGGGCCTGGAGACGCTTCCACGCGCCGGCGACCGCCGTCACCGCCGCCAGCAGCAGCACCAGGAAGGGGCGGGCGTCCGGACCCGGCGTGCCGGCCAGACCGCACCAGACCCCGGGCACCAGCGAGAACGCCAGTCCGGGCGCGAATGCGATCCAGGAGACCGGCCAGGCGTCCCCGGGGTTCGGGCCACCGGGACGCCCGGAACCGGTGAGACGCCCGGAACCGGCCGGGCCTTCGCCACGTTCCAGCCGCTGGAACCGGTCCACCCCGTGGGCCAGGAGGATCACGGCGGCGGGGAGGGTCCAGGCCTCCAGGGTGCTCAGGGAGATCTGGAACTCGTAGTTGATGTCCCGGTTCACCCGCAGCAGCGCCGTGGCCGCCGCGGTCACCGCGGCGGACAGCATGAGCGGGCGCAGCACCCGCGGGTCACGGCCCGCGCGGATCAGCAGCAGCCCGCCCCCGACCACCACGGCCGAGAGGGCCAGCAGGGCGACCGGGCGCGCCGTCTCCTCGCGCAGCCCGGCCGCGATCACGCTCGGTACCAGCACGAAGTGCACCGGGCGCAGGCTGAACGGCTGCGAGGAGTCCCGGCGGCGCGACCAGAACTGCACGCCGAGCAGGACCAGGGCGGGCGGCACGGTGTAGGCCTCGACGAGGCCGACCTCGGCGTCCGCCAGCCGGGTCCAGCTGGAGGCGGTGAGCAGAATCCCGGCGAGCCAGCCGAGCTGCTGACGTCCGGGGGTCAGGGTGATCGCGGTGGCGCAGACCCCGACGATCAGCAGCACCAGCCAGAGCCGGTCGCCCGGGCCCGGGACGAAGGCGTGCGAGACGGCCATCGCCCCGGTCACCATCAGCCCGGTCTCGGCGCCGAGCCGGCGATCCCGGTAGGCCGGGGCGGCACCGGGACCGGCCAGCACCAGCACCGTGACGACGGCGGTCGCCGCCGCGGCGGCCAGGGCCCAGACCATGCCCCGGGTCGCCTCGTCGCCGTCCGCGAGCGCCCGCACCAGCGACCAGGCCAGCACCGCCAGCAGCGGTGCCGAGACCGCGGCCGCGATCGGCGCGAGCACCGGAAGCGTCCGCGAGACCACCGGCCGCACCAGCAGGGCCGTGCCGGCGGCGACCAGCAGCGCAGCCGCCAGCAGCGTGGGCAGGGGCCAGGTGGGGCCGTCGCCGGGTGAGGTGGTGGTGGTCAGCGCGGCCAGGAGCACCGCGAGACCGGGCACGGCGGCCGCGAACCGGTCGGCGCCGCTCCACTCGGCCCGGCCCGCAGCCGCGGCCGGCAAGGGCAGGCGGGGCAAGGGCAGGCGGGGCGAGGGCAGGCGGGGCAAGGGCAGGCGGGGCAAGGGCAGGCGCGGCACCGTGAGCAGGAGGCCCGAGGTCAGGGCGCCGATCAGGGCGGCCCAGATCAGCGGCGTGCCGATGACCCCGCCCGACCCGACCCCGCCCGACCAGCCCGTGCCCGACCAGCCCGTGCCCGACCCGGCGCCGGCCTGCCCGGCCAGCACGGCGACGGCCGCCGGCCAGGCGCATCCGGCCAGCAGGGCGAGCGCGCCCCGGCCCAGCTGAGCGTCCTGGTCGGTGCCGGTGATCCGGCGCCGGGCCGCGAGCAGGGCCAGGGCCGCCAGGACGGTGACCGCGCCGGGCAGTTCCTCGGTGACCCAGGCCAGGGTGGCGCCGAGCACGCCGGTCAGGCCGGCGGTGATCCACAGCAGACCGGCGATCCGGCTCCCGGCCCTGCGCACCGCGATCGCGGAGGCCACGGCGGACAACAGGATCAGGGCCACCACGCTCGTGACGACCGCGGCCGACGGGGCCAGCACCAGCAGTGCGGCGGCACCCGCCAGCAGTGCCGGCGGGGTGGTCCGCAGCAGGTCGCGCACGCGGCGTGGCCAGGGCCGGCCGGCTCCGGCGGCCCAGGCGGTTGCGGCCAGCACGGCCAGGCAGCCGAGGGCCACCAGCCACAGCTGGGTCGTGTCGGAGTGCGTCACACCGACGTGGTCGACGCGGGTGCCCGCCCGGTTGCTGCGGGGTTCGTCCAGCACCGGGCGAAGCAACGCCCAGGCGGCGAGCAGCAGGCCGGGCACGGCGACCAGCGCGGTGGCCGCGAACGCCCCGGCGGCCAGGGCGGTGCGGCGCAGGGCGGCGGCGGGCGCCGGGGTGAGCCGGGAGGCCGCGACCAGCACCAGACCGGCCAGCAGCGTCACCGGGATCAGCCCGGTGATGCCGGGGATCCCGGAGGTGATCGTCAGGTCGACGCCCGCCACCAGACCCGTCGCGACCGCCAGGACGCCGGTGGCCAGCGACCAGCCCCGGTTCACCGGCAGCCCGGCATCGCGATCGGCCCAGGTCTGCGCGGCGGTGAGCAGCGTGACCGCGAGGGTCCCGGCTACGGCGAGATGCTCGAGGGACAGCCCGAACCAGGCCACCCCGGCCGCCGCGACCAGCATCCCGGCGGCCGTCCCCCGTGCCAGCACACGCTCGGTCCACCAGCCCGCGGGCAGGGTGCGCCGTAGCAGGGCGAGCGCGGAACCGGCCAGCGGACCCAGCACCCAGGCCAGGTCGGTCGTGCCGTCGAACGCACCGGGCACCAGGAAGAACGGGCCGAGCGGTAGCAGCACCGCCGCCGCGTGGGTGCCTGCCCGCACCTGCCGGAGCCGCCCCCAGCCCCCGACCAGGAGCCCGGCGGCCAGCAGGGTGGCGCCGAGGTAGACCAGGCCGTCGGCCCGGTCGGCGCCGAACAGCCCGGTGCGCCGGATCGCCCAGCCGTCACCGAGCACCAGCACCACGGCCAGCGCCCCCACCGCCTCGGCGGTCTCCGGCAGTCGCGGCCGCAGCCAGGTGGCGGTGCCGAGCGCGGCCAGCGTGATCCCGGCGATCACCGCGGCCCGGGCGGCCAGCGGCATGCTGTTCCAGGAGAAGATCAGGAACCCGATGGCGGCCACGGCCAGCAGCAATGCACCGGTGCCCACCAGGATCGTGTTGACGCTGAGCCGGCGCCGTGGTTGCGGATCACGCCAGGTCAGGCCGAGCGGGGGACCGGACGGCGGTGCGACGGGTGGCCCACCGGCCGCGGTGACCGGTGCCGGGGCGACGGGAACCGGAGCTCCGGGCGTCCCCGGTTGTGGGGCCGGTGCCTGCTGGACCGGCTCACCCGCCGCGGCCGCGTTGCGGGTGCGGGCCTGCTCGCGCAGGTGCTGCAACAGCGTCTCACGCCGTTCCAGCGCACTCGCGGCGGTGCGGCTCAGCTCATGGATCCCCACGCCCTCGGGCCCGGTCAGATCGATCCCGCAGACCGCGCAGCGCGGTCCGGGCAGCACCGCGGCGCAGTTCGGGCACCGGGTCGGATCGAGAAGCAGACGGTGTAACTCCGGGACGGCGCGATACGCCGCCCCCACTTGTTCGGGCAAGCCCCCCTGGGCAGAACTCATGAGGGGATTGTGGGGGTGAACAGGGGATTCACAGCAACTCTCCGGCCGCGAGTGGTCAAGGCCACTCGCGGCCGGAGCTCTGGCGGCATGATCGGGTGCGGGCCGTTCCGGCGAGCACGGGTGGACGTTTGTGGCTGGTTCTCACCGGTTCTCGCCGGTTCCGGCCGGGACGCCCGTGGGCGCCCCGGCCGGGCCGGATCAGGCGCGGCGTTGCAGGATCTTCCCCAGGATCGGGGTGAGCCGGTCGGTGATCAGCTGGTGCCCCAGATCGTTGGGGTGCACCTTGTCGGTGAGCCCCTCGGCGGGCAGCCAGCCGGTGGTGTCCACGTAGCTGGTACGGCGGTCGCGGGTGGCGGCCACGGCGGCCTGCGTCTCGGTCAGGTAGCGGCCCGAGAACGTGCCCAGGGCAAGGATGTCGGCCCGCGGGTAGACGGCACGGATGTTCTTGAGGAACTGGGTGTAGACGCTCTGGAACTCCTCCGGGGTGACGTTGTGGCTGAGGTCGTTGGTGCCCAGGTTCACCACCACCACGTCGGCCTGGTAGGTGCCGAAGTCCCAGTCGGCCGTGCCGTCGTAGGTCTTGAAGAACCGCTGCGAGATGCCGGTGCAGCCGTCTGCGGCGGCCACGAGACAGCCTCCGCCCCAGGCGATCTGGGTGTGCCTGGCACCCAGCTTCTCGCCGGAGAGCCAGCCGTACGAGGTCAGCGTGGTCTTCGACGAGGTGCTGCCCATGGTGATCGAGTCACCGACGAACTCCAGGATCGGCCTGCGCCCCGGCGTGGCCAGGGTGCGGGCACCGGAGTCGAGGGTCAGGCCCTGGAACACCGCGTCACCCTTGTACGAGCCGGCCACGTTGCGGTACGAGACCCGTAACGTATGCTCGCCCTCGGACAGCGGGTCCGGGGTGATGTCCACGTCGCCGCTCACCCCGGAGAAGTAGACGTCCTCCCCGCCGTCGACGCTGGCCCAGAAATCAATCGTCCTGCGCTGGTTCAGCGTGACGGACGTGCCGGTGAAGCGGGTGGTGAAGTACGAGCCCGCCCAGGTCGGCACGTAGGCCTCCGGGTCGCTGGTGTCCCAGCGTCCGGTGAACCGGACGTCGGGGTCGGCAGGGCTGCCCGGCAGCGGGATGCCCAGGTAGGGCGCGACGATCGGGGCCAGCCGGTCGGCGATCTTGGCGTGCCCGGCCTCGTTCGGGTGGCCGCCGTCCACGTAGTCCTCGGCGGTGAGCCAGTCGGCCGTGTCGATGAAGTGAACAGCCGCGTCCCCGGCGTCGTTCCGCGCCTGCACGGCTGCCTCGGTCTCGGCCGGGTAGCGCTGGCGCAGGTTCTCGAAGGCGAACAGCTGCGCACCGGGGTACTTCGCCCGCGCCTCCTCCAGCAGGGTGGTGTAGTTCTGCTGGAAGTCCGCGGCGCTGACGCCCCGGCCGGCGTCGTTGGTGCCCAGATTGATCACCACGGCGTCGGCCTGGTAGCGGGTGAAGTCCCAGTCCGTGGTGCCGCCGATGGTGGTCCGGTCCCAGTTCTCGTTCAGGCCGAAGCAGTTCGACAGCTGGGTCAGGCAGGCCCCGGAGCGGGCGATGTTGGTGTGGTCCACCCCGAGCTTCTCGCCCAGCAGCCAGCTGTACGAGTCCACCGTCGTCTTCTCGGTGCCGTAGCCAACGGTGATCGAGTCGCCGATGAACTCGATCAGCTTCTTGTCTTTCTGCGGAAGGGTTTTCGCACCTCTGTCGAAGGTGAAACCCTGGAACGTGGCGCACGGCGAGGGCCAGGTGGCGCAGGTCGGGATCTCCCCGGTGCGGTACGAGAACCACACCTGGTGCTGCCCCGGCGCCAGCGGTGTGGGGGTCAGGTCGATGGTGCCGGAGACCTGGTCGAAGGTCTGGATCGGCCCGTGGTCGACACTCGCGTACACCGTGACCGTGTCGCGCACCGTGGCCTTCACCGTGGTGCCGGTGAAAGCGGCCTCCACATAGGGCGATTCCCAGTTCCCGACGTAGGTGGCCGGATCGCTGGTGTCCCAGCGCCCGACGAAGCGCAGGTTCGGATCTTGCAAAGACCCGGCGCGGAAGGTCTTTCCCTGGGTTTCGGCGCTCGCGGAACCGGCGGGCAGGGTGGTCAGCAGCCCGGCGGTGAGGGCGAGCAGGATCGCCGCCAGCACGGCCCGGAAACGTTGTGACAGAGGTGATGGCACGGGCGTTGCTCCATTCGTGAGGTGGAGGCGTTCGGGCCGGATGGGGGAGGGGCGCAGGGGGAGCCACCAGCAGGGGACGATGGTGCGCGCACAGCGGCAGGCGCCGCTTCAAGGGGTGCGCCGGTTCGGGAGGTGCTGGGAGGAGCCGTGGAAAATCGTTGCGGTAGTGCCGTCCCGGAGCTTGACCCGGCCAGCCGTTCAGCGGGACGTCGCTGCTGCGAACGGCCACGTCGCCGGCTGTGATGGGACGGTAACACCAAAGCAATGCCGGCGATAAGGGGTGTTCGCGGCTTTTGTGGAACGATTCAAGCGCTCCGCCGGAAGGGCTCGGAAAACCTCGGAAACGGTCCTGTTCGGCCATGATTCGCGCCAACACCGGGCCCGTTGGGCCGGGTTCGTCGGGCCGGCGTCATTGTGCCGGGGCCGGTGGGCCGGAGCTGCTGGGCCGAGGTCGGTGGGCCGGATCAGTGGCCGGCCCGCAGCCCGTCCATCACCAGGTCGAGCAGGTGGGCCGTGCGCCGCTCCCAGTCCTCGTTCGGCACCCGCCAGAGGAACCCGACCAGCAGCAGCACGTCCTGCGCGTCGACGTCCGCCCGCAGGGCGCCACTTCGCTGTCCGGCGCTCAGCAGGGTGCCGATCACCTGGACGGTCTCGGCGTAGTACTCGGCCGACAGGTCGGCCCGGGTGGCGGCGCGCACCGCCTGGGCGGCGCCGTGCTTGATGCGCCCGTAGCCGGCCAGCCGGTCCAGCCAGTGCCGGAGTGCCTCGTCGGCCGGGTGCCGGTCGAGCAGGCCGGGGGCGCAGTCGAGCAGGTCGCGCAGATCGGCGTGGTAGACCGCGACCAGCAGGGCCTCCCGGGTCGGGAAGTGCCGGTACAGCGTGCCCTGACCCACCCCGGCCTGCTTGGCGATGGAGTTCAGCGTGGCGTCGCTGCTGCGGGTCAGTGCTGCCCGGGCGGTCTCGATGATCCGCTCCCGGTTGTGCTCGGCGTCCGCGCGGCGTGAAGGCTGCCCGGGGCTCTGCCGGGCGGCCCGGCCGGATGCAGGCCCGGGGCCTCGTCCTGCCGCCTCGCCCGCGGCCCGCTGACCCGTGACCCGCTGATCTACGGCCCCTTGCCCCGGGGTCCGTTGACCTGCGTCCTGCCGCCCCGTGTGCTGCCGCGCCGCTTTCCCTGCCCTCTCGCCTGCCATGCGGGCCATTCTGCCGCTTGCCAAACGGACATGTGTCCACTTAGCCTCGAATCGAAACGGACAGTCGTCCACTTGAGGGAGTGCGGCCATGGGTATCGAGGGAAAAGTTGTCGCCGTCACCGGGGCGGGCAGCGGGATCGGGGCGGCCACGGCGGAACTGCTGGCGGCCCGAGGCGCCCGGCTGGTGCTCGCCGGGCGCCGGGCCGACCGCCTGCGGGAGGTGGCCGCGCGGATCGAGGGTGACGTGGTCTGGCAGGTCACGGACGTGCGGCGGCGCGCCGACCTCCGGGCCCTGGTGGCGCTGGCGGTGGAGCGTTTCGGGCGTCTCGACGTGCTGGTCGGCAACGCCGGCGTGGCCACCGTCGCCCCGCTGGGGGATCTCACCGACGAGCAGATCGACGACATGATCGACGTCAACCTCAGGGGTGTGCTGAACGGGATCACCGCCGCCCTGCCGGTTTTCCGGCGGCAGGGCGGCGGTCACTTCGTGCAGACCGTCTCCACCTCCGGCCTGCGCATCGTGCCGGGCCAGACGGTGTACGCCGGGGTGAAGAACGCCGTGCGCACGATCTCCGAGGGCCTGCGCCAGGAGGTGGGCGCGAGCATCCGGGTGACCGCGGTGTCGCCCGGCATGACCCGCACCGAGTTCGTCGGAGACCGCCCGCCCCACGGCAGTCCGACCGCCCTGGCCACCTGGGAACAGGTGCAGCGGGTGGCCATCGACCCCGGGGCGATCGCCCGGGCCATCGCCTTCGCCGTCGAGCAGCCCGAGGACGTCGACGTCAACGAGATCGTCGTCCGGCCGAGCGCTCAGGGCTGATCCGGCTAGGACCCGGCCGTGAGTCGCTCGTCCTGGAGCCGCGACTCGACTGCCAGCGCCGCCAGGGCCAGCAGCCCGCCCAGCACGATCAGCAGCGGGGGGAACATCAGCGTGATGGCCGCCGACATCACCAGTGCCCCGAGCAGCAGCCCGGTGCCGGGAAGGTCCGCCAGGCTGCGCGCCGCCGCCCGCCGGGTCTGCTCGGGCCAGGGCATCTCGCCGCTCCAGGAGCCGGCCGTGCGCAGCGCCACCACGATCACCGCCAGGACGAGCCCGTAGCTGATCGCCGTCACCGCGGGCCCGCCCGGCAGCGCGGCGTTCCGGGTGATCCACAGGTTCAGCGAAAGCACCACCAGGGCAGCCGGAACCAGGATCCCGGGCAGGATCAGGGAGCGCAGGGCGAGCGGGAGTTCGCTCAGCGTCGTCCTCCAGCCGGTGGACTCACCGGCCAGGTGGGCGCGCAGGTGCCGCACGGCCAGGGCGATCACCGGCAGCGCCGTCACCACGCCCAGGCTGCCCACGGCCACCAGCGCACCGGTCACCAGGGTCTCGCCGAGCAGGGCGAAGGACGGCGAGGGACCGGCCAATGTGCGGTCCGCAGAATGCCTGGGCAACCTCATCCCTTCAGCCCCGTGGTGGCGACGCCGCCGATCAGGTAGCGCTGGAACACCAGGAAGAAGATGATCACCGGCGCCAGGGCCAGCACGGCCATGGCCATCTGGGCACCGTAGTCGGACGTCGAGGTCTGGTCGACGAACAGCCGCAGCGCCACCGGAAGCGGATACAGGTCAGAGTTTTTCAGATACAGCAGCGGCCCGAAGAAGTCGTTCCAGCTCCAGATGAACGCGAAGATCGACGCGGTGGCCAGCACCGGCTTCATCAGTGGCAGCGTGATCGACCGGAAGATCCGCCAGTGCCCGGCGCCGTCGATCCAGGCCGCCTCGTCGAGCTCCCGGGGCAGCCCACGCATGAACTGCACCATGAGGAACACGAAAAATGCTTCCGCGGCGAGGAATTTGCCGATCAGCAGCGGCACGAAGGTGTCGACCAGGCCGAGGTTGTTGAACAGGATGTACTGCGGAATGATCACGACGTGGAACGGCAGCAGCAGGGTGCCGATCATCAGCGCGAACCACAGCCTGCGGCCGGGGAAGTCGATGCGGGCGAAGGCGTAGGCGGTCACCGAGGCCGACAGCACCGTGCCCACCACCGAGCCGACGGCCAGCAGCAGCGAGTTGCCGAAGAACCGCCAGAACGACACCCCGGCGATGCCCGCCAGGGCGGTGCGGAAGTTGTCGAGTGTCGGGTGCTCCGGGATCAGGCTGACCGAACCCACGATCTGGTGGGTGGGTTTGAACGACGACAACAGCATCCAGGCGCCCGGGTAGAGCACCACCACCCCGATCGCCAGGGCCAGCAGGTGCCATCCGAACGACCCGAGAAGCTTTCTGGTGCGCGGCTTCACATCACTCACCGGGAATCGCCCCCGTAGTGCACCCAGGCGTTGGAGGTACGGAACATGACGAAGGTCAGCAGGCCCACCACCAGCACGAGCACCCAGGCCATGGCCGAGGCGTAGCCCATCCGGAAGTCCTGGAAACCACGCTGGTACAGGTAGAGGGTGTAGAACAGGCTCGAACCGGCCGGACCGCCGGTGCCGTTCGAGATGATGTACGCCGAACCGAACACCTGGAAGGCGTGCACCGACTCCAGCAGCAGGTTGAAGAAGATCACCGGCGACAGCATCGGCACGGTGATGCTGACGAACTTGCGCCAGGGCCCGGCGCCGTCCACCGCCGCGGCCTCGTACAGCTCGGCGGGCACCTGCTTCAGCCCGGCCAGGAAGATCACCATCGGCGCCCCGAACTGCCAGGTGGTCAGCAGCACGAACATCGGCATGATCAGGTCGGGGTTGCCCACCCAGCCGCCCCAGTCCAGCCCGCTGCCACTGCCGATCCGGTCGACGATGCCGCCGTCGATGAACATCGCCCGCCAGACGATGGCGATCGACACCGACGCCCCGATCAGCGAGGGGGCGTAGAACAGCGAGCGATAGAATCCCTGGCCCCGCCGGCTGTTGTTCAACAGCATCGCGATGGCCAGTGCCGCAGCCAGTTTCACCGGCGTCCCGATCACCACGTAGGTCAGGGTGACCTTGACCGCCTGGTGGAACTTCGGGTCGTCCAGGAGCAGCTGGTAGTTGTCCGGGCCGATCCACTCGGGCGCGCCGAACAGGTTGTACTTGGTGAACGACAGGTACAGCGACACCAGCATCGGCCCGGCGGTGAGAGCGAAGAACCCGATCAGCCAGGGAGTCAGGAACCCGTAACCGGCCAGCACGTCATGCCGTTTCCAGCGGCGCGGGCGCCGGGTCGGTGGCGACTCCTGGGCCGGCGCGGACGCCTCGATCACACTCACTGCGTGGCCTGCTGCGCCTCGGCCCAGAACTGCTCGACGAACTCGTCGGGTGAGATCTTGTCGTAGGCCAGGTCTTCCGACAGGGTCAGCCAGGTCGCCTCCAGGCTACCGAAACCCTTGATCGGGATCGGCGTCTCGGCCGTCACGCTGTCGGCCACGTCCTTCTCGTAGGCCGTGGTCAGGGCGTCGGCGCTGCCCTCCTCCGACACCACCGCGTCACGCTGGGCCTGGTTACTCGGCACGCCGCGGGAGTTGCCGAAGATCTTGCCCACCTCGGGGTCGGTGGTGAGGAAGTCGGTGAGCTTGGCGGCGGCCGTCTTGTGCTCGGAGTTGTTCGAGATCGAGAGCAGCATCGAGGGTTTCCAGAACATCTCCTTGCTGCCGTTCGCACCGGTGGGCACCGGCATCAGCTCCACCTCGGTGTCCATGTCGGTGATGTAGCTGGCGGTGAAGTTGTCCCAGTTCAGCTCCGTGGCCTGCTCGCTCACCAGGAACGGGCTCTTCGGCTTGAGCTGGGTGGTGCGGGAGGCGGAGGCGAAGGCCTTGGCGGTGTCGGGCGCCTCGCCCAGCGCCAGCCATTCGCGGATGTGGTCCTGGGTGAAGGCGATCTGGCCGTCGTCGGTGTACGGGTCGACACCCTTCTGCACCAGCCACTGGATGAAGATCCACAGCGCGCCGCGGTAGTCTCCGCTGCCCACGATCGGCTGCCCGTCCTCGGTCTTGACCCCCTTGGCCGCCACCTCCAGGATCCAGTCGTTGTACTGCTCCCAGGTGTAGTCCTCGGGAAGTGGCTCCACACCAGCCTTCTCGATCAGGGCTGGGTTGACGAACAGGGCGAAGGTGTTGGTGCCGGCCGAGAGACCGAGCAGTTCGTCGTCCACCGTTCCGGCTTGCAGCTGCGCCTCGTCGAAGCCCGAGGTGTCGATGTCGCTGAACTGGGAAAGGTCTGCCAGGTGCCCGTTCTCGGAGTACTCACGCAGGTAGGACAGGTCCATCTGCATCACGTCGGGCAGTGCCCGGCCGGCCGCCTCGGTGGAGCGGGCGGTCCAGTAGTTCGGGAAGTCGGTGAACGAGGTCTTGACCTTGATGTCCGGATTGGCCTTCTCGAACAGCGCGACGGCCTGCTGGTACTTCTCCGCCCGGTCGTCACCGCCCCACCAGGTGAAGCTGATCGTGCCGGTGGCGCTGTCGCCACCGCTGTCGTTGCCGCCGCAGGCCGCGGTGCCGGCCATCACGGCGGTCGCGGTGACCAGTACGGTGATCCTTCGGGCCCGGTTCAGCTTCATCGTTGAAACCTCCTGGTGGTGGGTCAGTTCGAGAGATCGAGCGAGACGGTCAGGTAGGAGTGCGCGGGCAGGTCGACCGTCAGTCCACGGGGATGGGCAGTCACGCCGTCGAAGGCCACCGGCCGCACGGCTTCGGGGGCGGTGGGGGAGTTGTGCGCCTGGAGACTGCCGGCCGTGAGCAGCCGCGCGGTGTGGCTCTCGACCGTGCGTCCCCGCAGATCCAGCACCACGGAACGGCTTTCGTCGGCATCCAGGTTGGAGAGGCTGATCAGGGCGGTGTCGCCGGTGGTGGACGCGGACGCGGACAGCAGCGGCACGTTCTCGTGGGTGCCGGCGTCGAGCACGTGGGCCGTGAGCGACGAGGCGTCGTGGTGGCCGGTGTTCATCTCGAACACGTGGTAGGTGGGGGTGAGCACCAGGGCGCCGCTGGCCGGGTCGGTGAGGATCATCGCCTGGAGCACGTTGACGGTCTGCGCGATGTTGGCCATCACCAGCCGGTCGGCGTGCCGGTGGAAGGCGTCGAAGTGCAGGCTCGCCACCAGGGCGTCCCGTAAGGTGTTCTGCTGGTACAGGAAACCAGGATTGGTGCCCTCCTCCACGTTCCACCAGGTGCCCCACTCGTCCAGCACCAGACCGATCCGCTTCTTCGGGTCGCGGCGGTCCATCACCGTGGAGTGCCGGGTCAGCATCTCCTCCACCCGGTAGGCCTGGGTGATGGTGCGGTAGTACTCCTCGGTGTCGAAGGCGGTGGCGTCGCCCTTGTTCTGCCAGTCGCCGCTCATCGTGTAGTAGTGGAACGAAACCGCCTGGAACACCGGGGGAATGTCGTTGTCCAGGCAGCCCAGGGCCTTCATCAGCGACTCGGTCCAGGCGTAGTCGTCGGCGTTGGCGCCGGCCGCGATCCGGTACACCCGGTTGTCGCCGTGGTCACGCACGTAGGTCGCGTACTGCCGGGCCAGGTCGGCGAAGGCGTCGCCGCGCAGGTTGCCGCCACAACCCCAGGCCTCGTTGCCGAGCCCCCAGTAGGGCACCTTCCACGGCTCGTCGCGGCCGTTGCCGCGGCGCAGCGAGGCCATCGGCGAGTCGTCGCCCCGGGTGAGATACTCGATCCACTCGGACATCTCGCGCACCGTGCCGGAGCCGACGTTGCCGCTCACGTAGGGGTCGGCACCCAGCAGCTCGCACAGGTCCATGAACTCGTGGGTGCCGAAGGAGTTGTCCTCCACCACGTCGCCCCAGTGCGAGTTGACCATGCGGGGCCGCTGCTCGCGCGGGCCGATGCCGTCACGCCAGTGGTAGTCGTCCGCGAAACATCCGCCGGGCCAGCGGAGATTGGGGATCCGCAGCACCTTCAGCGCCTCGACCACGTCGGAGCGGATGCCGTTGGTGTGGGGCAGCGGCGAGTCCTCGCCCACCCAGAACCCGCCGTAGATGCACCGGCCCAGGTGCTCGGCGAAGTGGCCGTAGAGGTGGCGGCTGATCGTCGGGCCGGGCAGATCCAGATCGATGACGACGCGGGCCGGGCCGGTGGGCGTGCTCATGACGTGCTCTACCTTCCTGGCGCGCGTCGGCAGCGCCGGGCTAATCGATTAACCGCACGGTGAACGGCGGCGGACGCGGAAAGGGCGGAGTGCGCACCGGGACGTCGGCGGGACGCGGGTGGCCGGTGCCGCCGATCGCGTCCTCGTGATCTGACAAAAACGATTAACCTTCGAGACCTCCCCCGTCAAGGGAGGATTTCGGCGAGAGCCCGGACGTCACGGGTTGTGAGCATGGAGGAACAGATGGGTACCGACGACCGGCGGCCCGCCGAAAATGTTTCGAACAGGACTGCCGATGAAGGGGTTTCGGGGGCGCGCCCCGGCGGCAGGCGTCGCAGCACCCCGGGCACCGCGGTCACGATCTCCGACGTGGCCAGGGTCGCGGGTGTGTCGACCGCCACGGTCTCGAACGCGCTGAACGGTCGCCCGGGGATGGCCGAGGAGACCCGGGCCCGCATCCTGGCGGCGGTCGACGAGCTCGGCTACCAGATCAATCCGACCGCCCGCAGCCTGCGGGCCGGCCGTACCGACGCGATCGGCCTGCTGGTGCCCGAGCTGGACCGGCCGTTCTTCGGGCAGCTGGCCACCCGGCTGGCCGACGGGGTCGAGGCCACCGGCCGGCACCTGGTGCTGCAACGCTCGGGCAGCAACCGGGAGGGGGAGCTGGCCGCCGTCGCCTACGCCCGGCTGCGGATGTACGACGGGGTGATCGTCACCGTGGTCGACCTGGACCTGGACGACCTGGAACGGCTCAATTTCGCCACCCCGGTGGTGCTGGTGGGGGAGCGGGTGGTGCCGCGCACCTTCGACCACGTGATGATGGACAACGTGGGGGGAGCCCGGCTGGCCACCGCGCACCTGATCGAGTGCGGCGCCCGGCGGATCGCGATCCTGGGCGGGTCGCGCGACGAGAGCCACGCGCGCATGCCGTCCTTGCGCACCCGGGGCTGGCGTGAGGCGCACGAGGACGCCGGGCTGGTTCCCCCGGAGGAGCTGATCGTGGAGCTGGACGCGATCGACCCGGCCACGGGCCGCCGGGCGGTGCGGGAACTGGCGCGGGAGCACGATTTCGACGCGGTGTTCGCCGTCACCGATTTTCTGGCCCTCGGCGTGCTGCGCGGACTCGCCGACCTGAATCTGTCTGTGCCGCAACAGGTTCAGGTGGTGGGGTTCGACGACGTGGACGAGTCGGAGTTCACCGTGCCGTCTCTCACCACGATCGGCTCGGGCCGCACGGTCATCGCCTCCACCATCCTCGGTCTGCTGGAGACCCGGATGCGCGAGCAGGCACAGCGGCTGGCCCCCGGTGACCGGGCCGAACCGGTCGAGGTGACCATCACCCCGGAGCTGGTGCGACGCGGCTCAACCCGCGGGCACTGACCCGAGCTGCCGGGCTACGGCGGCGGCCGCGTCGCGCCCGGCCCGGTTCGAGCCGACGGTGGACTGCGAGGGCACGAAACCGATGAGGTGCACTCGGGGTTCGCCGGTGACCCGGGTTCCGGTGAGCCGGAGCGCCCCCCGCTCCCGGGCGGTCAGGGCGCACGGCGTCCACAGCAGTCCGGTGTACGAGACCACGCTCCCCGTGGGCCGTCCCGCCTCCACGTCGGCGGTCACCCGGGCGATCACCGCACGTCCCTCCACCTCGTGCCGGAACTCGCCGTCGAGAAACACCGGTTCCCGCCGGGTGTACCAGAAAGTGTCTGCCACCCGGGATATCTCGTCCAGCTGCTGAAGGGCGGAAATGCCGCCGCCGACCACGGCGACGCGCATGCCGGCCAGGTGATCCGCGGAAACGTAGTCACGGGTGTGCATCTGGAGGCCGGCGAAGCTCTCCAGGCCCGGATGGTGCGGGATCACCGGGTTGTTCCAGGTGCCGGTGGCATTGATGACGGTGCGTCATGGCGTGGTGCTGAACAGGGTTCCCGCGATCAGGTCGAGCATGACCTCGCTCGGCCCGGCCGCGAGCGCCGCGGCCCGCGCCTCCCGGTGCGCCCGGGCGATCGAGGAGTCCGCCACGAAGCCGGCCGAGCCGTGCAGGTGCAGGCAGCGGTCGGCGACCCGGCAGGCCAGTTCGGTGGCGTACAGCTTGGCCGCCGAGCACTCGGCCACCGGCAGGTCGCCGCGGGCCAGGCGGTGGGCGGCGTCGTGCACCAGCAGGCGGGCGGCGGACAGTTCGGTGTGCATCCCGGCCAGGGCGTGCCGCACGCTCTGGAGGTCACCGGCCCGGCCGCCGAACAGGGCGCGCCGTTGCACGTGGTCGAGGGTGTCGTGCAGGCAGCGGTCCACGCCGCCGACGGCCAGCGCCGCGGCGATCACGCGCTCTTGCTGAAAACCCTTCATCAGGTAGTGGAATCCCCGTCCGGCGCGGCCGATCAGGGCGTCGGCGGGCAGCGGGACGCCGTCCAGGCCGAGTTGTGCGGTGCCGGCGCAGTGCCAGGCGGCCAGGGGCTGCGGGGTGACGGTGAGGCCGGGGGCGTCGAGGTCGGTGACGAAGAGCGAGATGCCGGTCGGGCCACGGGTGGCCGGGCCGGTGCGGGCGGCGATCACGGCGAAGCCGCCGCACAGTGCGTTGGTCACCATGGTCTTGGTGCCGTGCAGCCGGAACCCGTCGCCGTCCGGCGTGGCGGTGGTGGCGAGGGCGGTCAGGTCCGATCCGGCGTCCGGTTCGGTGACGGCGAGGGCCGCGACCCGCTCGCCCCGGATCGCCGGGCCCAGGTAGCGGTGCCGCAGGGCCGGTGCGGCGGCGGTGGCCAGGTAGTGCGTGGCCATCCAGGTGTGCACGCCGACGGCGGCCCGGAAACCGCTGAAACCGGTGCGCCCCAGCTCTTCGGCGGCCACCACCGAGGAGAGCAGGTCGTGCCCGGTGCCGCCGTCGGCGATCGGGTGGGCCAGGCCGAGCAGGCCCGCCGCGCCGAGTGTCTTCCAGGCGTGCCCGGGGATCCGGCCCTGTTCCTCCCAGCCGGGCAGGGCGGGCACCACCTGCTCGTCGAGCAGGGTCCGCACGCTGATGCGGAAGGCCTCGTGGTCGGCGGTGAGCAGGGTGGAGCTCATGCCGGGGCCCGGACGGCGGCGGCCAGTTCGGTGAAGGAGTTCGCGGTGAACACGGTGTCGGGTTCCAGGGCGCCCTCGCCGAGCCGGCCCTCGACCAGGTCGATGAGCCGCACGGCGGTGAGCGAGGTGCCGCCGAGCTCGAAGAACCCGGCGTTCGTGGCGGCCGCACCGGCCCCGAAGATGCCGTCCCAGATCTCGGCCAGCACAGCGGTCTCCGCGGTGCGGGCGGCAACCGGCCCGGAGCGCAGCCGATCGAGGCCGGGCACCAGGTTCACCCTGGCCGGCCAGGACCCGCCGAGCCGGGCCCGCAGGTCGGCGGCCAGGGCCCGGGAGGTGGGCCAGGCCGGCGGCACGGCCGGGAAGGGGTGGGCGGGACGGGCGCCGGGACGGCGGGCGTACACCGTGTACAGCGGGGTGCCGACCAGGCGTGGGTCTCGTTCGTGGGCGACCAGGAATCCCTGGCTGCGCAGCAGCGCCAGCACCCGGTTCAGCCGGTCGTCCAGGTCGTGCACCTCCAGGGCGACCTGCTGGACGGCCGGCCAGGTGGCGGCGTCCACCCCGGTCAGCACGTCCCACTCGGCCTTCTCCACGTCGATCTTCAGCAGGTCGATCCGCGGCAGCCCGAACCGGGTGACCAGTTCGGTGACGGTGGTCACCGGCACCGTCCGGGTGGTGCCCCGCATCCGTTCGCCCACCAGCCGGTCCAGGTCGAGACCGGCGGCCTCGGGGTCGGTGCTGAGATAGGAGTGCAGCACCTCCTGGTCCTCACCGGCCTCGGCGTAGCGGCCGGACATCACCGTGTTGCCGGGGTAGAAGGTCAGCTCGGCGCTGCCCGGGTGGTCGCCGGCCGCCTCGGTGACCACGGTCAGGTCCAGGCCGTGCAGGCGCCCGGTGGTGGTGGCGGCCGCCGCGGTCTCGGCCATCGGCTCGACCGCGACGATCCGGGCGCCGGGGGCGCGGGTGCCGGCCAGCAGGCTGAAAAGGCCGATGTTGGAGCCAATGTCGACCACCACGGCGTCGCGCGGCACCACCAGGCCGTGCCGCAGGTAGGCGTTCTCCTGCCAGACCTCGCGGTGCAGAAACTCGGTCTCGGTGCGGTTCACCCCGGCCACCAGCAGGTCGGGGGCCGGCTCGTGCAGGCCGACGCCGGGCGGCAGCTCCAGGTCACCGGCCCGGCGCAGCAGCGGCGCCCGCTCCGGATCGGCGACCACGTGCACGGTGCCGTCGTCCGGGTCGGCCACCGCGGCCTGTTCCACCGCGGGGTGCTCCAGCACCCGGCTGATCCGCTCGTCGGTCACCGGTGCACCTCGCCGATGAAATCGGTGGCCACGTCGAGCAGTTCGTCGCTCGCGTCGAAGGCGGCCAGGTGGTCGCCGTGCGGCATCTCGGTCAGCCAGCCGTCGGGCAGCGCGGCGGCCACGTGACGCGACCCGTCGGGATGGGCGGTGGTGTCTTCCGGGCTGGTCACCACCAGCGTCGGCTGGGTCACCCCGGCCAGGAACGGACGGCAGTCGGTGGTCATGATGGCTCCGTTCAGGCGGCCGTACCGGTAGAGCAGCTCGGCGGTGGCGTAGGGGTAGTACAGGTGGTGGGCCAGGTCGTCGCGCAGGGCGGCCAGGGTCGAGGGACGACGGAACACCCGGTGCAGCCCCCGGGCCCGCTCCCGGCTGCGGCCGGCCTGCACCAGCAAGGTCTGCATGTCGTGCTGGTGGGTGGTTTTCGCGGCGTCGGGCCCCAGCTCGTAGTCGCCGTGCCACAGGCTCAGCGAACCGATGCGCGGACTCAGCCCGGCGGCCAGCAGGGCGACGGCGGCGCCCCCGCACAGGCCGACCACGTGCGCGTCCTCGAGCGCCAGGGCGGCCAGCACGCTCACCACGTCGTCGGCCTGGGCCGCCAGATCCTGGCCGCGCTCGTCGAAACCCTCGTCGTCCCAGCGGTTGTCCGGATCGGGAAACAGGGCCCGGCTCTCCCAGGTGACCACCCGGTGCTCGCGCGACAGGTGCCCGATCCAGCGATCCAGCAGCCCGGCCGGCATGCCACAGGCGGTCACCAGCACCACCGCGGAGGCCTGCTCCGGCCCGGCGGTGTAGCAGTTCAGCACCGACCCGTCCGAGCTCTTGACCAGAAACGGCCGGCGCCGTGAGCTCTCGGCGGCCCGGGCGGTGGTCCCGGGGTCGGCCGAGCCGGGATCGGAGCGGTGCAGGCGGCGCCCGATGATCAGCTCGGCGGCGGTGTGTCCCTCGGCCGACGGGGTGACCACCGGGGCGGGCAGGGCCAGCGCCCGCGCCGCCGCGTCCAGCACGGCCTGTGCCCGCAACCCGTCCTGATCCGGAAGATGCACGCGCTGAGGCGTTTCCAGGGCTCTCAGTAGCGGAGCGACGTCGAGGACGGCCTCGGTGACGCCGGCCTCGACGTCGTCCGCGGCGCTCATCGTGCGTCGCTGCCGAACGCGTGACCGCGGGTGGTCTCGGTGGCGATCCGGTTGTGCCCGTGCGTGTCCTCGCCGCTCACCAGCACCGCGCCGTACCTCTCCAGGCTGACCTGCCCGCCGTACTCCTCGATCTGCTCGGTGTCCGGGTAGATCCGCACCGACGTGGGCACGTAGCGCCCGGCGAAACCCAGCCGCATCTGCTGGGTCTTGCCGGCGTGCGGGTGCGAGGCGTGCATCAGGGTGGACCAGAACACGATGAACTGCCCGGCCCGCATCTGCATCGAGCGCGCCTGCGACTCGTCCGGCTTCCAGTCCGGGTCGATCTGGAGCTCCCGGTAGTCGTAGCCGAAGAACCCCCGGCGCACACCGTCTTTCTCGGTGGTCGTGGTGGCCGGGTCGTAGTGCATGCGCTTGGTCTCGTCGTAGTTCATGCTCCGGTGCGTGCCCGGGATGAACTGGAGGCAGCCGGTGTCGATCATGGCGTCGGTGAACGCGCACCACACGGTGATGGTGCCGCCGAAGTCCGATCCGCCCGGCCAGAGGATCTGCGGGGTGCCGGAGGCGTTCGCGAAGGTGTCGGCCTGGTGCCAGTCGGTGCCCTCGTCACCGGGGTACTTCGGGAAGAACTCCGAGCGCCAGCACAGCACGTCCGGGCCGAGGATGCTGGCCACACGCTGCACGATCTCCGGGCGGGCGATGTGGTCGGCGAGGAAGTCGTCGTCCAGGTGCCGGTCGTAGTTGGCGATGTTCGTCGCCCCCGACCGGGCCAGCTCGTCCTGATACACGGCGGCGCTGCGGTCCATCAGCTCGATCCGCTTGCGCCGCCAGATCTGCTTCATCTCCTCCGGCTCGTACAGCGTGAACGGGCCGGTGAATCCGTTGCGGTGGAAGTCTTCCAGCTCGCCGGGGCTGAGGGAGAACGAGGGGGACGTCTGGGTGGTCATCAGCGATCTGCCTCCGCCAGTGGGGATCGGGAGATACGGGCCCTCTCGACCTCGGCCGCCAGTGAGGCGACGCTGACGCCGTCCACCAGTGCGGTGAGGTCGAGGTCGGTCTGGAACTCGTCGTTCACCTGCCCGAACATGCGCAGCACGCTGAGCGAGGTACCGCCCAGGTCGAAGAAGTCGTCGTCCTCGCCGAAGGCGGAGTGCCCCAGCGTCTGCTGCCAGATCCGGATGATGCCGGCCCGCACCTCGCTGTCCGCGAGGTCGTCCGGTGCCGGGGGACCGGTGATCGGGCTGCGGTCGGCCTTGCCGTTGGACGTCAGGGGAATCGCCTCCACAGGTAGGTATTCGGACGGGCGTAGGTGCCGGGGCAGCCGGGCCGCCGTGTGGGCGATCAGCCCCGGCACGATCCGCGACCGCCAGGGGTCACCGGCCGCGGCACCCGGTGGCGGGGTGACGTAGGCCGCGAGCCGGACGTCGCCGCCACCGTGTTCGGAGGTGGTCACCAGGGCGTGCCCCACCTCGGCGTGCTCCTCCAGGACCGCCTCCACCTCCCGGGGCTCGACCCGGAAACCCCGCACCGACAGCTGGTCGTCGATGCGGCCGAGGTAGGAGTAGCCGTCGGCCCGCAGCCGCACCCGGTCGCCGCTGCGGTAGAACCGCTGCCCGCCGGCCAGGGTGAGGAAGCGCCGCGCGGTCAGGTCCGGCCGGTTCAGGTAGCCGCGGGCCACCCCGGGCCCGGCGATGTACAGCTCACCCGGCTCGCCGTCCGGCACCGGTTCACCGTCTTCGTTCATCACCCGAAAACTCAGGTAGGGCAACGGCACACCGATCGGGCTGACCGCCGGATGATCCAGGTCGCCCGGCTCGATCCAGCGGTAGGAAGCGTGCACGGTGGTCTCGGTGATGCCGAACATGTTGACCAGACGCGGGGAATCGGGCGGGTTCCGGTCGAACCACGGTGCCAGCAGGGCCACGTCGAGCCGCTCACCACCCAGCACCACCAGCCGCAGCTTGGTCTGCCGGTCCGCGGTGGCGTCGGCGGCGACGAACTGCCGGAACGCGGAAGGGGTCTGGCTGAGCACGGTGACGGCCTCGTCGGAGACCAGCTGCCGGAACCGGGCGGGGGAGCGGGACACCTCGTACGGCACCACGACCAGCCGGGCGCCGGTCGACCAGGCGCCCCAGATCTCCCACACCGAGAAGTCGAACGCGGCCGAGTGGAACATCGTCCAGACGTCGTGCTGGTCGAGGCCGAACAGCGACCGGGTGGTGGTCAGCAGCCGGGCGATGCTCGCGTGCTCGACGGTGACGGCCTTGGGCTCACCGGTGGAGCCGGAGGTGTAGATGACGTAGGCCAGGTCGTGAGGGCCGGGAACGGCCTGCGCGGGCGGGCCTTCGGGGTCGGGGCCGTCGAGTGGCACCACCGGCAGCGTGCTGTCGCCCAGGCGGGAACGGGCTTTCGCGGTGGCGGCGACGAGTTGTGCGCCGCAGCCGTCGATCAGGCGGCGGATCCGCTCGGGCGGGCTGCCCGGGTCGACGGGCAGGTAGGCACCCCCGGCCTTGAGCACCGCCAGCAGGCCCACCAGCAGGGGGATCCCGGACGCGCCCAGCACCGGCACCACGGTGTCGGTGCCGACCCCGGCACGGCGCAGGACGCCGGCCAGGAGCCCGGCGCGCCGGTCGAGTTCCTGGTAGGTCAGCTCGCCGTCGGGAGCGGACACGGCGATGCGCCGGGGATACCGGGAGACCACCGTGCCGAACAGCTCGAGTAAACCGCTCTCCGGGTTCTGCGGTTTTATCCCAGCCATTCTGGTCATTGATTCACCGGGCCTTTCCGGTAAGTGGCAGAACGGTTCCGCGAGGCGGTTGCCGGTCGGCGAGCGAGGTATTTCTTAAACTGCGGAACCGGTCGCACGGAATCAGCGAAATGGTCGCGAGCATGCGGTCACCACAGGCTAAATCGGGAATGTCCGGGCCGTCAACGAGGAGTGCACGGCACGATGAGTTATCGTTCATGACGATAGGTAACCGCATTCGTGGCGGTCGCCGGTGTGCCGAGCTGCTCTCCGGGAGGTCGATTGTGTCGTCGAAAACCCTTGAACAGATCCATTTTCAGGAACTCCAGCGCAGACTGGCGGATCCGTTCGGCGCAGATCCGGGCCCGCGGACCCTGGTCGTGCTACCGAGCATGACCCTCAGTGCAGCGGGGCTGGTCAAAATACCCGGCGTCATTCACTATGAGCAGCGCATGCTGTATCTGCTGCACCGGCTGTGTCGTGCCGACAGCCGGGTCATCTATCTCAGCAGCGCCGAAATCGACCCGGTGTTCCTGGATTATTCACTGCGCCTGATGGCCCCCTCGGCGGATTCCCGCCGGCGGCTCACCATGATTGCGTGCAACAGTGACGAGCCCATTCCGCTGAGCGCCAAGGTGCTGCGTGACCACGGGGTCCTGGCCCGGCTGCGGGCCGCGATCGGTGATCCCCACGACGCGGTGATGGTCGCCTTCAACGGCTCCCCGCTGGAGCGCCGGCTGGCCCTGGCCCTCGACGTGCCGCTGTTCGCGCCGGACCCGGACCTGGTGCACCTGGGCTCGAAGAGCGGTGGACGGCAGCTGTTCCGGCAGGCCGGGGTGCCGATCGCCGAGGGCGCCGAGAACCTGCGCGACGAGGGCGACGTGGTGGCCGCGCTGGCCGGGCTGCGCACCCGCGACCCGCGGCTGGAGTCGGCCATGGTCAAGCTGAACGACGGGTTCGGCGCCAGTGGCAATGCCGTGTTCAGCTTCGCCGGGGCCCCGGCCGGGCCGGGCCTGGCCGACTGGATCGCGCGGGAACTCCCGGCCCGCGCGGTGTTCGGCTCTCCTCCCGACGACTGGGACCACTACCGCGAGGAACTCGGGCGCTGCGGGGCCGCGGTGGAACGTTTCGTGCAGGGGCTCGAGGTGACGGCCCCCTCGGCCCAGCTGCTGCTGGCCCCCGGCCGCCCGGTGCGGGTGGTCTCCACCCAGGACCAGGTGCTCGGCGGACCGCAGCGGCAGATCTTCGTCGGCGCCACCTTCCCGGCCCGGCCGGACTACCGCCACGACATCCAGGAGCTGGCCCGCCGGGCCGGCCGGGCGCTGGCCGGCGAGGGCGTCACCGGGCTGGTCAGCGTCGACTTCGTGTCGGCCCGCACCGGGACCGGGTGGCGGCACCACGCGGTCGAGGTCAATCTGCGGATGGGTGGTGGCACGGCTCCCTTCTTCTACCTGGACGGGCTGGTCGGCGGGCAGATCGACCCGGACACCGCGCAGTACCTGGCCCCCGACGGCACGCCCCGCGTCTACTTCGCCACCGACCGTCTGCTCGACCCCGCCTACCGGGTGCTCACCCCGGCCGACGCGATCGCGACGATCGAGGAGGCCGGGCCGGGGTTCGGCGGTCCCGGAGGCCGGGGGGACACCGGTGGTGTGGCGGGTGGCGTGGCCGGTGGCGTGGAGGGTTCGGGCAGCGGGACGGGGGCTGTCGGCTACATGCTGGGCGCGCTGGAGATCGGGCGGCTCGGGGTGATCGCGGTCGACACCGATCTGGAGCGCGCCCACGCGACCCATCGGCGCATCGCCGAGGCGCTGGGCCGGCGCAGCCGGCAGACGGCGAGGTCGGCGCTCTGATCGAGACGCTCAGAGGGCGAGCGCCCGCGCGAACGGCTGCGGGTCCTGGATGAAGAAGTGCGAGCCCGGAACCTGGTAGCGGCTCAGTCCCGCCCCGGCCAGCTGTTGCCATCCGGCGAGTGACCAGGGCGGGGCAACCGCGTCCCGGTCCGCACCGACCACGGCCAGCGGCACGGGAACAGCGGGCGTCGGGGCCGGTGGGGGCCAGGTCTCGGCCAGCAGGAGGTCCGCCCGCAGCATGGGAAACAGCAGACGCCTCAACCCGGCGCTGGCCAGCACCTCGGGCGGGGTGCTGGCCAGATCACCCACCCCGGTGGCGAACTCCTCGTCGGGCAGGTGGTGCAGGCGGGGCAACTGGGACGGCACCTCCGGCGACCGGCACCCGGCCAGGATCAGCCGTTCCGGCAGCTGCGGCGGTCCGGAGACCACCGTCTGGTACGCGATCATCGCCCCGAGGCTGTGCCCGAACAGCAGGTACGGCGGCTCGATCTCGGCGTGCAGGGCGTGGGTCAACTGGTGGACGACGTCGGGCCAGGACCCGATCGGCCGTTCTCGCAGACGGGTCTCCCGGCCGGGCAGCCGGACCGCCACCACCTCGACGCCCTCCGGCACCCGGCCCGGCCAGGACTGGAACACCCCGGCGCCGCCCCCGGCGAACGGCAGACAGACCAGCCGAACCCTCCCGGGTGGCCCGAACCGCTGAAACCAGGCCGACATGGCCACATTCTAGGACGAACGGGCCGGCCCGGCCTCACGTCGTCCACAGGGTTGGCCGACTGCGCCGTTCGGGGAGCCGTGGTGGCGGCCGGTCACGAGGATGCCCCGTCCGGCGCTACCCGGCCGGGACCGCCCCCGGCGAGACTACTGTTCGTGACCGAGACCCCGAGCGCCGTGTAGCCACCATGAGCACCACCGTGGAGAACTACTACAGCGTGCTGGGGGTCGTGCCCTCGGCCGACCGTGACGGCATCCGCCGGCAGTACCGGCGGATGGCCCGTGCCCTGCACCCCGATCGCTGCCCGACCACGGAGCAGAAGGACCGGGCCACCGCGGCGATGGCCCGGATCAGCCTGGCCTACTCGATCCTGCACGACCCGCAGCGGCGGGCCGAGCACGACGAGGCCCTCATCCGGTGGACGCCGACGGCCCGCGAACAGCGCGCCCAGGTGCTGATGCACGTGACCACCGCGCTGGCCGAGGTGGTCGGCCGTGCCGACGACCCGTCGGGCATCGAGCAGGTCATGATCAATCGGCTGCTCCAGGACGCCTCCCGGCACATCTCCGGCGCCCTCGCCCTGGTCGAGGGCAAGGTGTCGGTGCTGGAGGGCAGCACCCACGTGGCCGCGTTCCTGGCGCTGGCCAAGGGATTCACCTCGTACGCGAACGCGCTGCCCGACGGTGAGGTGCCGGCGGCGGCGTACAACACGCTGATGCGCGAGACCGCCTACGAGTGTGTGCGCGGGCTGACCTGGGAGTCCCGGCTGTCCTGGCCGGAACCCACGATCTGACCGGAACCCACGATCTGAGAAGCGCTCTCGCCCCGGCCCGCGCTCAGCCAGTGACGCGCCCCGTCGCGGACGTCGTCCTGCTCGCGCTGGGCGCCGGGGATGCTGAGAAACGACTGCGGGTGCGCCCCGAAACCGACGACGAGCCGCAGCGACGCGCCGAAATCGGGCTGGGCCACGCACACCGACTCGGCGCACCCCGGCAGCTCCACCGGATCGCTCGCCGTACCGGGCCCGGCGAGTCGCACGGGTCCCAGAGGCCTGGGCGCGAAACGGTTCACCTGGCCCCAGCGGACCGGCCCGTCGGTCTTCGCCCGGTGCCGCAGCAGTGCCCGGGCCAGGAGCAGCTGCCCGCCGACGAAGTGCGCCGCATCCTGCCAGGGGGCGGGCACCAGGCCGTCGTCGAGGTGGTCCAGGAGCACGCGTAGCACGCTCTCGTGGTTGTTCAGGCAGAACGTGAAACCGTCGTCGTGGTGCTGGGCCGGGCGGGTGGCGGCCGACAGCACGGCCTCACGCAGGCAGTCGCGCAGGGCCACCAGCAGGGCCAGGCCGATCTCGTCCGTCCCGGAAGTTCCCTTCCAGCTGTCGATCTCGGCGAGGAGCGGGGTCAGGGTGGGCGAGCCGGCGGGAAGGTGCCGGTGCACCAGATCGCGGTAGTAGGTGTAGAACGAGGCATCGGTGTCGTGTTGCCAGGCCGCCGCCTCGCGGGCCGAGGGCTCGTCGCCGGCCGCGGACCGCAGCAGCTCGCCCACCCTCCGGGCCCGCCCGCCGCCGAAGAAGTTCCAGCCCAGCCCCGCGTCGCGCAGTTCGCGAACACCGTTGTTGCAGTTGACGAGCGTGCCGCTGTCGAGTACGAGGCGAGGCAGGTCGTCTGCCGGGATCCATTCCGCCGGGCCACTTCTCACGCTGTCGGTGCGAAAGCCACGGGGGATCGGGCCGCTTCGCCGCAGATGGCGTCCGCCGACGGTCCAGGCGATGCGGCCGTCGGCGTCGGCGATCATGGCATTGACGGCGGGAAGGCCGCTGCGGGTGACGACGCCGACCGCCTCGTGCACGGTGCGAGCCCGGTGCAGCGACGCCGAGCCGAGATCGAGCGAGCCGGGCGACATCATCGGGCAGGACATCGCGACCGGCCGGCCGTCGAGCAGGCCCACCACCGGGCCCAGCCAGGTGTCGTGAATCTCGGCCGGCACCTCGGTGCCACCCGCCACCCGGATCGTCTCGGTGCGTACCCGGTACTCGCCCGGGGCGAGCACCCGGTCGTCGGTGACCTCGCGCAGGTCGGGGGGCAGCTCGTGCAGGTCCACCGAGTCGCTCACCAGGCGGGTGAAACCCCATGCCACGTGGGTGTTCTGGCCGGACACCAGAAACGGCAGGCCGGGCAGGGTGACGCCGGTGACCCGGTGCGCACCGACCACCAGGGTGGCGGCGTACCAGAGGGCGGGCTCGGTGAGCGGCAGGTGCATGTCGTTGGCCAGCACGCGGTCCGGCCGTCCGACCAGGCCCAGGCGTTGCTCCCGTGCGGACGGCGCTCGGTCACCACGATCCGGTTCGGGTCGTCGGTGGGTGGCCCGGCGAAGAGGCGCCGCAGCTGTTCCAGCGGCGGTGCGTCCGGGGCCGTGGGCGCGGGCTGTCCCCGGACGTCGGTCTCCGCGGTGTCCGGCGTGCCGAGCAGGAAGTCCACGACCTCGGCCGGCATCGAGCGCCGCATCACCTCGACCATGCGGTTCTCCTCGCCGTCGGTGGCGAGGTCACGGTGCAGGAACTGGGCCGCGTTCAGGCAGTTCACCGGTTCCCAGGCGGGCAGGGTGCCCGGCCAGGCGCTGCCGGCGCCCCGGCTGAAGGCCAGGGCCAGGCCTCGCTGGTCATCCGGCAGCGACTCCCAGCAGGCGTCGGCCACCGCGGCCAGGCCGAGGGTGCGGCTCTCGACGTCGGAGGGCACGGCCGCGGGGCCGAAGAGCTCGGCCAGCCGGCCCTGCACGACCCGGCGGATCACGTCCATCTGCTGCGGGCGGTCCTGGGCCAGGCACCGGCCCAGGCCGGCCGCCGCGTCCTCCCAGGACCGCGCGGTGATCGTCGGGCGTCCGCCGGTGTCGCGGTGGACGGTGACGGGTGCGCCGGCGCCGGGGAGGTGGAGCGTCTGCGGCTCACCCGGTCCGGGCACCGCGCCGTGCTCAGGCATCGCCGCCGCGTCCGCCGACCGGTGCCGGGCCGTAGGCCTCGGCCTGCATTCCGAAAAGCCTCTGGTAGATCCCGTTCTCGAGGTCGATCAGGGTGTCGTGGTGGCCGGTCTCGGCGATCTTCCCGCCGGAGACCACCACGATCAGATCGGCCTCCTTGGCGGTGGAGAGCCGGTGTGAGGCGAACAGGGTGATGCCCCCGGCCGCCCGGGCGGTGCTGCGGGCCGCCGCCAGGTAGCCGCGCAGGATCTCCTCCTCCGCCAGCGGGTCGATCGCCGCCGCGGGTTCGTCGAGCAGGAGCATCAGCGGGGCCTGACGCATGCGGGCCCGGGCCAGCGCCAGGCGTTGCCACTGGCCCCCGGACAGCTGCACACCGTCGTCGTAGGAGCGGCCGAGAGGGGTCTCGAGCTTGCGTGGCAGGCCTTCCACCACGTCCAGCGCCCGGCCCTCGCGCAGGGCGAGATCGATGAGGTCCGCGTCGTCCATGCGCGGGATGTTGCCCAGCCCGACGCTCTGCCCGGCGGGGAACTCCAGCCGGCCGAAGTCCTGGAAGCGGTGGCCGCGGTGGCCACGGGGGTCACGACCGGTGCCGCCACCGGGGCCGGTGGGACGGTGCCGGACGCCTGGAGCATCTGGTGCACCAGGGCGGCCAGTCCGGCGGCCGTCGGGGTCTCGAACAACCGGGTCAGCGGGAGGTCGAGCTGGTGGGCACCAGGTCGCCCTGGCGGTGATGCCGGGTACGCCGATCTTCGAGCTGGCCGTGCCCTGCGAGGTGTTCGGCATCGCCCGGCCCGACCTGGCCGACCCCTGGTACGGGTTCCGGGTGTGCGCCACCGAACCCGGGGCGGTGGTGGCGGGTGGGTTCGCGACCACCAGCCCCCACGGGCTCGACGACCTGGTCACGGCCGGCACGGTGATCGTGCCCGGGTGCGCGAACGCCGAGGCCGAGCAGCCGCGGGAGCTGGTGGAGGCGGTGCGTGAGGCACACGCGCGGGGTGCGCGGATCGCGGCGATCTGCACCGGCGCGTTCGTGGTGGCCCAGGCCGGACTGCTCGACGGGCGCCGGGCCACCACCCACTGGATGCACGCCGGGCAGCTGCGGCGCCGCTTTCCACGGGTCCGGCTGGACGAGAACGTGCTGTACGCCGCCGACGGCCGGGTGCACACCTCGGCGGGCACGGCCTCGGCCATCGACCTGTGCCTGGAGCTGGTGCGCCAGGACCACGGCACGGCGGTGGCCAACGCCCTGGCACGGCGGATGGTGACGCCGCCGCACCGCGCGGCCGACCAGGCCCAGTACATGACCGCGCCGATGCCGGTGGCGGGTTCCGGCCGCCCGGCGGTGCTGGGGGAGGTGACCGACTGGGCCCTGGCGCACCTGGGCGAGCCGATCCGCCTGCGGGACCTGGCCGCCCGGGCCTGCCTGAGCGAACGGCAGCTCACCCGGCGCTTTCTGCGGGTGCACGGGCGGACGCCGGGCGACTGGCTGACCCGGGAACGTCTGCGACGCGCCCAGGAACTGCTGGAGACCACCGACCTGACGATCGAGACCGTCGCGGGTGACTGCGGTTTCGGCACCGCCGCCGGTCTGCGGGCGGCCTTCGCCCGGCATCTGCGCATCTCCCCGAGCGACTACCGGGCCACCTGGCGGGGTGACTCCGACCGGGTGCGGGGATGACACCCCATTCACCCGCACCCACTCCCGGCTGCCGCTCGGCGCAGGAGCCCCACTCCCGGTCTGGTCTTGACCCGGCGCCCCGCGTACGGTGCAGTAAGCGTTTACTACTGCACTGCGCGACTCCGAGGGAGAAGTTGTGAAGCAGGTCAGCCGACGAACACTCCTGAACGGCGGCGGGGCGGCTCTGACCGCCACGGCGATCGGCGCCGGCTGGGTGCCGGAACGGGCCGGTGCGGCATCCGTCGATTCGTCCGCAGCCACCGGCCGGGGCCGGGCCGACGACCCCGTCCTCGACACGGTGGTCTTCGCCCAGGCGTCTTCCGAGTCGGCACATGGGGTTTCGGCCGACACGTCGAGTGTGGTGGAGGGTGCGCTGGGGCAGGGGGCGCGCCGGCTCGAGCCTTCGTCGTCCTCGGGTTTCTGGGGCGGCACGGTGGCGTTCACCCTGGCGGTGAAGCCCACGGGTACCACCTACCTGTCGGTGAAGCTCTTCGGCGAGGAGTACGCCGCCGCCGAGCAGGAGTGGCGTCTGCACGCCTTCGTCGACGGCCGCAGCCTGGGCTGGCTGGAGACCGGCGCCGTCGACAACGTCGACCTGATGAGCCAGCACCCCCGCCGGATCAACGGTTTCTTTCTTCACACCCTGCCGCTGCCGCAGGCGATCACCCGGGGCCGGCACGAACTGCGGATCGAGATCCGTTCCACCGGGCGGATCTACGCCTACGGCGCGACCGACGCGACCTACTTCCGGCCGATGACCAGCGCGTCGCGGGCGCTGTACCGGGCCTACACCCACACCGCCCCGTACTTCACCCCGGCGGCCGACGACCCGTTCGGGACGTCCCCGGCCCCGGGCACCCGGGCGTCCACCGACGACGAGGTACTGGCACGGGTGCGGGCCCGGGTGCTGGCCGACCAGAACCGGCTGCTGTTCTCGGCGGCCACCCGCACCACGGACGCCTGGGGCTGGACGGCGCTGGCCGAGGGCTACTTCTGGGAGGACGGCCCGGCCTACCACGACCCGCGCGCCGTGGCCCAGGTCTGCGCCGCGATCGACGGCCGCTACCTGGCCTGGAAGAACGACGACGCGGTGCTGACCTCGTCGGACCAGCAGTGGCAGGGGTTCGGCCGGGTCGGGCTGGCGCTGTGCCGGCTGTGGGAGGTGATCGGCGGCGAGCTGGACCGCACCGTGACCACCGGCATCACCGAGGTCGCCAATCCCGGCTTCGAGATCGGGCTCTCGGGCTGGACGGCGTCGGTCTGGTCCGGTTCCGGGTCGAGCGTGGCCGACCCCGCCGTGCACCGCACCGGCGCCGGATCGGCGAAGGTGGCCGCCACCGCCGGGTCGCTGGCCGGGATCAGCGTGGGCGCCAACCGGGTGCTGGTGGGCCAGGGGCCGCACCGCTACGGCGTGTGGTGCCGCACCGATGACGTCGCCTCACCCGGTGCCTACCTGGACGTGATCTTCTACGACGCCTCCGGCACCGTGGTGCAGGGCGACCGGAAGCAGTTCGCGGCCACCGGCACACACGACTGGGAGCAGGTGACGCTGGACCTCACCACCCCGGTCGCCGCCACACACGCCCGCCTGGACCTGCGGGTTCAGGGCGGCGGCACGGCCTGGTTCGACGACGTGACCATCGAGAAGCTGGACGGGGCGGCCGATCCGGTGCCGGCGGCGGACCTGCCGGTGCGCCGGGTGGCCTATGCGCAGATGCTGCTGGCCAGCCGGGAGTACTGGCGGCAGCATCAGCGGCACTACACCAACCAGGTGCTGATCTGTGCGATCGGCGTGTACCAGGCCAACCGGGGCCTGCGGCTGCTCGGCTCGGACCAGGCCTGGCCGGAGACGCGGGCACTGCGCTGGCTGTACGAGGCGGTGGGCCTGGAGCCGCTGCGCGGGCCGGAGACCGAGGACGGCACCGCCACCTGGCCCCTGGGGCACGACTACCACGTGGTGACACCGAAGGGCCTGACCCGGGAGCTCGGCTACGTCGGCACCTACGGCGAGGTGTCGGACTGGCTGGTGGCGCTGTACGAGTCGGTCACCGTGGGCCCGGACGGCACACAGGACGCCGTGCTGCGTGAGCAGATCCTGCGGATCATCCGCACCCGGGCGCTGTTCCGCCTGCCCGGGGTGGACGAGGAGGGCAACCACGTGATGCGGCTGGAGTCGGTGATCGGCTGGCGCAACGAGCACTACCCGGGTGACGCCGTGTACGCCCAGCGCACCGCCTGGGACGGGCACCCACTGGAGGCCGTCGGCGTGTTCGGCGACCCGCGGCTGGCCGGGTACGCCCAGCAGATGGTGGCCGACGGGCAGTTCGCCCCGCAGATCGACCTGCTGCTGGCCAACACCGGCAACCGGGTCGGCCTCAACGCCTTTCACCTGATCAGCCGCGACCTGCCCGGGTTCGGCCGGCTGGCGCCGTCGAATGACCGGCTGCCGATGGGATGGGACCGCCCGGACGTCCTGTTCACCGACGAGACCGCCGGCGTGGTGGCGCTCAAGCGCGGCCGGGAGGTCCTCTACGTGTCGCTGTACTGGCGGGCCCGGCAGGCGGTGAACAACTGGGCGCGGGTGCACCTGGTCACCCCGCAGTCCGAGCGTTCCGGCACGATCGACGTCACCACCCGGTTCGGCACCGCGCGGGGCGACACCTTCACCGTGCAGGACTGGGTGACCACCGACTACGCGGTGAACGACGGCGCCGGGGCCTGCACCTCCACCGGCGGCGGTCGCACGCCGCCCGGCGACGACATCGAACAGGCCTGGGCCGGAACGGTTCTCCGCCGGCGTGCGGTGCCGGGCGACATGGACCCGGCGCTGGGGTGCGGATCGGTCACCGGGATCGAGAGCATCGACGTCGGTCGTGCACCGTACTACGAGCTGGACTACGCCGGGTACCTGATCGCGATGAACACCACCACCGACCAGACCTTCACGTTCGATCCGGGCCGGTCCGGCAGGGGCGTCGACCTGGCCACCGGGCACTCCGTGCAGCTGTCGGCGCGGCACCGGCTGGGGCCGGGGACGTCCGTGGTGCTCTTCGACCCGTCCGGACGTTCGTGAATCGCAACAGAGCGGGAAGTTTCGTTGTTCTTTCGTCGTCCATGAACCAAACAGGCCAGGAGAAGATGTGAGTCAGCTGGTGCGCAATCCGGTGCTGCGCGGGTTCGAGCCCGATCCGAGCATCGCCGTGTGGAACGGCCGGTATGTCATCGCGACCAGCACGTTCGAGTGGTTCCCCGGCGTGCGCCTGCACATCAGTGACGACCTGGCGCACTGGCAGCCGGCCGGGCACGTGCTCACGACTCCGGAACAACTCGATCTGCGAGGTGTTCCGGATTCGGGCGGGATCTGGGCGCCGTCGGTGAGTGTGGCGCACGGGCGGCTCTGGCTGGTCTACACCGTGGTGCGCACCAGTGGGGCAGCCGGCAAGGACCTGGACAACTACCTGGTCACCGCCGATGCGCCGGAGGGCCCGTGGTCGGCCCCGGTGCGTCTGGGCTCACGGGGTTTCGATGCCTCGATGTTCCACGACGACGACGGACGTCACTGGCTGGCCTGCGTGCGCTGGGACCCGCGGGCCGGGCGGCGGCGGTTCGCCGGCATCAGCGTGCAGGAGTACGACTGCGACCGAGCATGTCTCGTCGGGCCGGCCCGGGTGGTGCTCACCTCGGACGAGCTGATCGAGGGGCCGAACCTCTACCGGAAGGGGGATTTCGTGTACCTGATGGTGGCCCAGGGTGGCACCGGCTGGAACCACGGGATCGCGATGGCCCGCTCCCGCGACGTGCTCGGGCCGTACCGGGCCGATCCCTGGCCGAGCCTGCTGACCACCCGGGACGACCCGGCGTCGCCGCTCCAGAAGGCGGGCCACGGCGAGCTCGTGCGCACGGCCGAAGATGACTGGTACCTGGTGCATCTGGCGTCCCGCCCGGTCGCCGACGAGCAGGGCCGGTTCTGTGTCACCGGTCGCGAGACCTGCCTGCAACGGGTCACCTGGACCGATGACGGATGGCTGCGCGTGGCCGACGACGAAGGTGTCCCGACCGGCGGTTTCCTGCCCCGGCAGGACGTGGCGGTGCCGGGGGAGGGACGGTCGGCCGTCGTCTCCCCGGATCTGGTGGAGGAGTTCGGCGGCCCGGAGCTCGACACCCGGGTCTGGTCGAGCCTGCGCCGGCCCGCGACGCCGGACTGGGCCGACCTGACGTCCCGGCCCGGCCGGCTGCGGCTGCGGGGCGGCCAGTACCCGGGCTCCCGGTTCGGTCAGTCGATGGTGGCCACCCGGCTGAAGGAGCCGTGGGCGTGCGCCACGACGGTGGTGGAGGCGTCGCCGGCCGACATCGGGCAGCGCGCGGGCCTGGCCGTCTGGTACGACGCCGTGGGCTATCACTATATTCACGTGACGCTCGACGACGAGGGACGCCGCGTGGTGCTGGTGGAGAGCTCGACGCCCCGGGGCGGTCTGGTGGCCGCCGGGGAACCGCACGCGGTGCCCGGCCCGGGATCCGTGCACCTGCGGTTCAGGCTGGAAAAACGCACGGTGGCGATGGATTTCGGAAGGGACGGGCTGGCCTGGACGACCGTCGCGGTGCTGCCCTCGCGTCCGGTGTCCGACGACTGCGAGGGTCTGCTGCGGTTCACCGGGGCGATGGTGGCGCTGCGCGCGGACGATCACGACGGCACCGGTCTCCGTGCCGACTTCGGCCGCACCACCGTGGCTTACGACTGCGGGGCCGGTGGTGGGGCGACCGAGTCGCGGACGACGAGTTCGGTGCGCAGATGCACCGGTTTGCCGGGAACCCCCTCGTAGAGAGCCATCCGGACGGCCCGGGCCCCCATGTCCTCGTACGGCACCCGCACCGTGGTGAGCGCCGGGTTGAGGTCACGGGCGCCCGGCACGTCGTCGTACCCGGTCACCGAGACGTCGTGAGGGCAGCGCAGACCGCGGCTGCGCAGCGCCTCCAGCGCCCCGGCCGCCATCACGTCGGCGCCGCAGAGCACCACGGTGGGACGCCGGGGGCCGGGCAGGGTGTCGAACACGTCCAGGACGGCGCGGCGGGCCTGGTCCCGGTCGTAGAGCGCGTGCCGTACCACCACGTCGTCCTCGTCGATCCTGGCCTCCCGCAACGCCTTCCGGTACCCGCTCAGCCGCTCGTCGGCGGTGGAGAAACCCTTCGCCCCGGGCAGCAGCAGAAAGCGGCGGTGCCCGGCCTGCGCCGCGTACCGGGCCACCGCTGCGGCCCCGGCCTCGTTGTCGTACTGGATGCTGATGGCGTCGGTGTCGTTCTCCAGCTCCGGGCGCCCGCAGAGCACCAGGCGGCCCCCGGAGGCCCGCAGCGAGCTGGAGTACCGGGCGATCTGCCGGTGGTACTCCCGGGTGTTCCAGGTGCCGCCGGGCAGGATGACGGCGGCGGCCTTCTGTTCCCGCATCAGCTCGATCAGGGCCAGCTCCCGTTCCGGGTCGCCGTCGGTGGTGCCCACCAGGCACAGCCGTCCCTCGGCGCGGCCCTCCCGCTCGGCGCCCTGGGCGATCGCCGCGAACGAGGGACCGGTGATGTCGCCCAGCAGCACGGCGATCGGGCCGGAGGCCGCGCCGGACAGGCCGCGCGCGTACGGGTTGGCCGTGTAGTCCAGCCGGTTCACCGCTTCCATCACCCGCTCCCGGGTGGCGGCGGCCACCGGGTAGTTGCCGGCCAGGACGCGTGACACGGTGGCGGTCGACACCCCCGCCTCCCGGGCGACGTCGCGGATCGTGGCGGCGGTGGTGCCGCTGCTGCGACGGCGTCTTCTCGTCTGCTGATCCACGAACGACTCTCCTGCTCCGGCCGGCCCGCCTGGCGCGGCCCGGGATCCCTGCTCGGCAACTCTGGACTTCGTTCATGGTAAAGCCTTACCGTGTGGCGCAGTAAACGGTTACTTTCACCGATCCGTTCTCGACGAGGAGATGAAGCGGTGCGTACATCCACGATGTGGTGGGCGGCAACCGGTCTGGCGGCCACCCTGATGCTGACGGCCTGTTCCGGAAGTTCCGGCGGTCCGGGTGATTCCGGTGCGCAGCAGGCGGTGCAGGTCGGCGACACCTGGTCGGGCGGCACCACGACCGTGCGGCTGTGGAACGACAACACGGGCATCGAACCGGCCGTCGACCTGTTCAACCAGGAGTTCGCCGAACAGGGCATCCAGATCGAGTTCACCGAGAAGACCGACCTGAACACGGCCGTGCGCAATGCCCACCAGGCCGGTAACGGCCCGGACCTGTTCGTCAGCCAGAGCGCCGACCTGGCCTCGTTCATCTCCGAGGGCGTCGCCTCCGACCTGAGCCGCTACTACGGCAGCATCTCCGGCGACTACAGCGACATCGCCAACTCCGCCGTCACCACCGGCGACCGGCAGTGGGCCGTTCCGCTGGCCACGATCCCCACCTTCATGCTTTACAACGCCGCCGTCTTCGAGAAGAACGACATCGAATATCCCACCACCTACGAGGAATTCATCGACGACGGGAAGAAGCTGAAGGAGCAAGGCGTCTCGGTGTACAACCTGGCCGGTGAGGACCCGACCACGTTGATCTACCTCGCCTGGCAGGCCGGGGCCCGGTGGTACACCCTGAAGGACGGCACCTGGCACATCGACGTCGACAGCCCGCAGAGCCGCCGTGCGGCCCAGCTCATCGACGACGGCCTGGACGCCGGCATCTTCGCCAAGATCTCCTACGCCGAGTACGCCGCGATGATGCAGGCCTACGACGAGGGCACCATCGCCTCCCGCCAGCTGTCCACCTGGCAGACCCGCGGCATGCAGACCAACCTCGATAAGTCGCTCGGCGACTGGGAACCCGCCCCGAACCTGAAATGGGAGGGCGGCGCCGACGGCAACGCCTCCTTCACCCGCGTGCTCACCGTCGAGTCCAAGTCCGCCGACACCGACGCGGCCGTGTTCGCCGCCCACTGGCTCTCCACCGCCCCCGACGCCCTGAACGCCCTCGCCGACCCGGTCGACGGCCTGGCGTACTACCCCGCCACCGGTGACGCGTCCTCGTACAGCGCGGCCACCGAACCCGGCGAGCTGCTCGGTAGCCACGCCAGCACCTGGGACACCGTGGTGGGCACCGCCGCGCAGCAGCAGCTCGGCGACTGGACCTACGGGCCGAACTGGGCCGGTGCCTTCTCCTACCTGCAAGACCTCTGGGGCAAGGCGGTGGCCGGGCAGATCGAGACCGTCGAGATCGCGCCCGCCCTCCAGTCCTGGATCGTGAAGGATCTGAAGAGTCAAGGCGTATCGGTGACGGAGGACTGATCGTGGTTCTCGACACCCGCCCGGTCGCCTCGCCGCTCCCGCCGCGCCCGGCCCGGCGGAAGCGGTACCCCGGTCACGCCGTCACCGGGCTCAAGGGATTTGCCTTCACCGCACCGTTCTTCGCCGGATTCGCCCTCGTCTTCGTCGCCCCGTTCGGCTACGCGCTCTACCAGAGCCTGTACTCCGAACAGCTGTCATCCGACGGGTTAGGCGGCAGCAGAACGGTTTTCGTCGGTCTCAGCAACTTCACCCGAGCACTGGGCGACGGCGACTACTGGACCAGCATTCTGCGGGTCTGCGTGTTCGCCCTGATCCAGATCCCGGTCATGCTCGGCCTCAGCCTGCTCGCCGCCCTGCTGCTCGACCTGGCCACCGGGCGGCGCGCCAGGCTGTTCCGGCTCGGCCTGCTCGTGCCCTACATGATCCCCTCGATCGTGGCCACGCTGGTCTGGCTCTACCTCTACTCACCCCGCCTCGGCCCGATCACCCGTGCCACGGCCTGGTTCGGGGCCGACGTGAACATGTTCTCCCCGAACCTGCTCTGGATCGGCATCGGCAACCTGCTCACCTGGGTCGGCATCGGCTACAACATGCTCATCATCTACGGATCGCTGCGCTCGGTACCTCGCGAGCTGTTCGAGGCCGCCCGTCTCGACGGCGCCGGTGAACTACGCATCGCCTGGTCGATCAAGATCCCCCACGTGCGCAGTGCCCTGGTGCTCACCGGCATGCTCGCGATCATCCACATGCTCCAGATCTTCGCCGAGCCACTGGTTTTCCGGGTCACCTCGCCGGAGACCGTGACCGCCGGCTTCACCCCGATCATGATGATCTACAACCTGGCCTTCACCCAGGGCAACTACAACTACGCCGCCGCCCTGTCCGTGCTGCTGGCGGTCGTCGTGGGCGCGGTCTCCGTCCTCTTCTACCGAGTCTCGTCCCGGGAGGCGTTGTGAACGAAACGGTCTCACCCGCGACCCGGCGCACGGTCGCGATCGGCCTGACCCTGTACCTGATCTACTCCGTGGCGCCGGTCTGGTGGCTGATCGTCAACTCCACCAAGAACTCCCGCGATCTGCTGCTGTCGAACGGCCTCTGGTTCGCCGACCTCGACCTGGGGCGCAACCTGAGCCAGATCTTCGACTACCAGGACGGAATCTTCCTGCGCTGGGCGGGGAACTCACTGCTCTACTCCGGGGTCGGTTCCCTGGTCGGCACTTTCGTCGCCCTCGCGGCCGGCTACGGCCTGGCCCGGTTCGCCTACCCCGGCCGGTCGTTCTCGATGGCGCTGGTCGTCGGCTCGTTCCTGATCCCCTATTCCATGCTGACCCTGCCCCTCTACCTGTTGTTCTCGAAGATCGGCCTGGTCGGCTCGGCCTGGGCGGTCCTGATCCCGACCTTCGTCAACCCGTTCAGCGTGTACCTGGCCAAGGTCTACGTGGAGGCTGCCATTCCGGTCGAGCTGATCGAGGCCGCCCGCATCGACGGCGCGGGCGAGGTGCGGATCTTCCTCAGCATCGTGCTGCGCATGCTCACCACCGCCGGGGCCACCGTGTTCCTGCTCGCCTTCGTCGCCTCCTGGAACGGATTCTTCCTGCCCGTGACCATGCTTCAGGAGTCCGACACCTGGACCCTCTCGCTCGGCCTCTACAACTGGCTGCGTCAGAGCCAGGTGAGCAATGCCAGCACCATCGACTTCACCAGCATCGTGATCACCGGATCGCTGCTGTCGGTCATCCCGCTCGCCGCGGTGATGCTCGCCCTGCAACGATTCTGGCGCACGGGCGTGACCCTCGGAGCCGTCAAGTGACCCAGCCCCCGCGCCGTCCCCGCGTCGTCATGGCGATGAGCCCGGGCGGCCTGGCCGACCACCTCTTCGCCGGTCACCACGACGAACTTCACCGGACGGCAGAGGTTCTCGGCCCCGTTCTGTCCAGTTTTGCGGACGACGAGAGCCGCGCACACCTGGCCCGGGCCGAGGTTCTGGTCACCGGCTGGGGGTGCCCGCCGGTCACCCGGGAGGTGCTCGGCGCCGCGCCGCGGTTGCGCGGTCTGCTCCACACCGGCGGTGCGACAGCGGGTTTCATCGACCTGGACGCGGCCCGTGAGCGCGGGCTGTTCGTTTCGCACGCCGCCGACGCCAACGCGATCCCGGTGGCGGAGTACACCTTCGCCCAGATCCTGCTGGCCAACAAGCGGGTGCGGGCCGCCGAGGAGCTGTACCGGTTGCGCCGTGACCGGATCGACCGGGAGACGGACCTGCTCGACACCGGGAACTACCGGCGCACCGTGGGCCTGGTCGGGGCCTCGCGGATCGGCCGGCGGGTGGCCCGGCTGCTGCGCGGCAGCGACCTGACCGTGCTGATGTACGACCCGTACCTGGCTCCGGCGCAGGCGACTTCGCTGGGTGTGGCACTGTGCGGGCTGCACGATCTGATGCGGCGCAGCGACGTGGTGTCGCTGCACGTGCCGGTCACCGCCGAGACGGCCGGGATGATCGACGCCGCCGCCCTGGCGGCGATGCCGGACGGCGCCACCCTGATCAACACCGCGCGGGGGGCGGTGGTGGATCACGCCGCGCTGCTGGCGGAGCTGCGGACCGGGCGGATCGACGCGGTGCTCGACGTCACCGAGCCGGAACCGCTGCCGCCGGGGCATCCGCTGTGGGACCTGCCGAACGTGGTGCTGACGCCGCACGTGGCCGGCTCGACGGGCACCGAGCTGGCCCGGCTGGGCCGCACGGTGCTGGACGAACTGGCCCGCTACGTGTCCGACCGTCCGCTGCACCATGCGGAACTCACCCCGGCGGGAGCCGTTCACGATGCCGGCTGACCCCTCCGGAACGCGTCCCTTCCTCAGCCTCTGGTTCGGCAACTTCTTCGAGCCGTTCCACAGCGACGCGCAGGCGGTGCGCGACGGCGTCGCGGCGGCGGCCGGCCTGGGCTTCACCAGCATCAATCTGGATTCCAAGGCATGGGAGGACTTCTTCGCCCGCTACCGGGGCGAGCCCGCCAGCCAGTACGTGGGCATGCAGGAGATGATGATGGCGGAAGCCGCCCGGCACGGGATGGATTTCACCTGCCTGGCGATCTACCTGTGCGGCGACAACCTGTACCCGGCGATCCGTGACGTGCCCCCGGTGCGTGGCGAGGAGCCGGTGCTGCCCGACGGCCGGCCGATGGGTACATACCTGTACGGCTCGCCCCGGGCCCAGGCGACCATGGTGGAGCACGTGCGCGGGCTGTTACGACTCTACGGTGAGGGGATGCACCGCGCGGCCGACGGCCGCACCGTGGTGCAGACGATGTTCGACCCGATCGCCCGGCCCAGCTTCGACGCCGCGGGCCGGGCGCGTTACCTGGACTGGCTGGAGAAGCGGTACGACGGAGACATCGGCCTGCTCAACCGGCGTTACGGGGTGGAGTGCGAGCGGTTCGGCGACCTGACCCCGCAGCAGTACTGGCTGCGCCCGCAGGAGCTCACCTGGGTCAGTTGCGCCCGGCCCACCCGCGACGACTTCGACCGGCGCACAACGGATTTCCATCGCTGGGTGGACAACCAGACGCATCTGGCCGAGGTGCTGGTGGACCACTTCGCGGTGATGCGCGGGCACTGGGACGACCTGGGCGTCTTCGCCGAGCCGGTACTGCACCAGTGGGGTTACTTCTTCAACCCGCCGGGGGTGAGTGACTGGCAGACCGGCCAGCGGGCGCTGGACGTGTACCGGATCGCTCCCCACGTCGACGGGGTGCTGTTCATGGCGGCGCCGCTGAACGCCGAGAACCGGCCGGACGCGAGCGTGCTCGGGGTGGAGGGATCGATCGCCCGCAACGCCAACGGCCACGGCGATTTCACGGCCGGCCTGTACCTCGGACGGCACGTGAACGAGGACGTGTACGCGGTGGTGCCGCCCGCCGAGGCGATCGCCACACAGGTGGCGGCGGGTGCGAGGCGTCTGCACGTGTACGGGTGGAGCGGTCTGGACGACGGCGGGGTGATGTACCGGGCGGACGGGATGTTCACCGCGTCGCTGCGGGCGGGCAACCGCTGGGCCGCGGAGGTGATCCCGCTGCTGACAGGGGCCCGGCCACGTCAGGTCGCCCTGCTCTTCCCGGCCGAGACCAGTCTGCTGGAGCCGCTGGAGGTGGACGAGGGCGGCCGGCACCGGATGGACCTGCTGGGCTGGTACCAGCAGTTCACCGACCTGGGTTGGCACGTCGACGTGCTGCATCCGGACCAGGTGGTCGCGGGGGGTCTGGACGACTACCGGCACCTGGTGATCCCGGCGAACCCGCTGTACGACCTCGGGCAGAACGCCGGGCTGGAACACGCCGTCCGGGTGTTCGCCGAGCGCGGCGGCTCGGTGTTCCACGGTCCGGGTTGCCGGGTGGCGGCGCGGGCGTTCGGGATCACCGAGCAGGAGGTTGATTTCGACTGCCTGGCCTGGGAGGAGGAGGTGATTCCGCACGGCTGGTCCACGGTGTCGCCGGACGGCGGCGAGCCGCTGGCCACCTACATCGGGTCCGGCCGGGCGGCGCTCACCCGCACCACGGTGGGGGAGGGGCGGGTGTACTCGTTCGGTTTCGAGTACGGCTACGCCTACTCCCGGCGCAGCATGCCGATCGTGCCGCCGGGCTACGGGAGGCGGGAGATGCATCCGGTGGTGCTGCTGCGCCGTACGCCGGTGGAGGCGCTGGCCGGGGTGGCGCCCGGGGCCGTGCTGCCGCCGGTGCGGGGCGTCGAGGCCGCCCGGTTCGGCAACCGGGTGGTGGTGGTCAATCACCGGTCGGGGCCCGTCGACATCAGCGGTGTGCCGGCCGCCCGGGCGATCCACCTGCTGCCCACGGCACCCGGTTGGCTGGCGGCGCACTCGGCGGTGCTGCTGGAGCTGGAATGAGCCGTTCGGAGATGTCGGTCGGGTGACCGATGCCGTGCGGCGGCGCCTGGGGTTGGCTTCAGGCATGAACGACACCGAGATCGTCAGGGCCGGGGTGGCGGAGCTGACCGGCTGGATCCACGAGGGCCGGGTGAACGTGGCCGAGATCGCCGAGGCGGTGATCGCGCGCATCGAGGCGGTGAATCCCGCGGTCAACGCCATCGTGCGGCTGGACGCCGACCGGGTCCGCCGCGACGCCCGCACCCTCGACGCCCTGCGGGCGTCGGGGGCCACGATCGGGCCGCTGCACGGAATCCCTTACACGGTGAAGGAACTCACGCCGGTCGCCGGGGTCCCGCACACCCTCGGGGTGGAGATGCTGCGGGGCAACGTGGCCCGGGACGACGCGATCGTGGTGCGGCGGCTGAAGGCCGCCGGTGGCCTGTACCTGGGGCAGACGAACACGGCCGAGTTCGGCTACGGCCCGGTCACCCGCAACCGCCTCTACGGCACCACGCGCAATCCGTGGAACCCGGAGCTGACCGTCGGGGGTTCCAGCGGTGGCGCCGCGGCGGCGGTCTCGTCCGGGTTCGGGCCGGTGGCCGAGGGCACGGACGCCGGTGGCTCGATCCGGGTGCCCGCGTCGCTCACCGGGGTGGTCGGGTTCAAACCGGGAACCGGCGTGATCCCGCAGACGCTGCTGCCGCAACGCTTCTCGACCCATCTGACGCACGGGCTGATGGGCCGGTCGGTGGACGACGTGAGCCGGGTGCTGGCCGCGGTGGCCGGCCCCGACCCGCGGGACCCGCTCGGCCTGCCGGTCGCCTGGACACCCGCCGAGGGTCACGACCTGACCGGCTGGCGGATCGCCTGGTCGCCGGACCTGGGACTGAACAGTGACGGCCTGGTGGCCGATCCGGAGGTGACGGCTCTCTGCCGTTCCGCGGTGGATGCCTTCGCCGAACTCGGTGCCGAGGTGGTGGAGGACCGGCCCGGCTGGGAGCAGGTCGGCGAGGCGACGTGGGCGGGGGTGATCGTGCCCAGCCTGGCCGCCGTCCGTGGTCTGATCGACTGGACCACGATGCGGGGCCGGCTCGACGACGAGCTGATCGACCTGGTGCTGGGCACCGACGTCCTGGGCCTGGCCGACGTGGCCCGGGGCGAGGTGCTGCGGGGCCGGGTGTGGGACGCGTTCGCGGAGTTCATGGGCCCGCACCGGCTGCTGGTCAGCCCGACCACCACGGTGGCCGCCTTCGGGAGTGACGCCTTCGCGCCACCCGGTCTGGACGGGCGTCCCCTGCGGGACCGGCTGCTGGGCTGGGCCCTGACCCACCCGTTCAACCTGACCACCACGCCGGTGGTGTCGGTGCCGTGCGGCGTCACCGGTGACGGGCGGCCGGTCGGCCTCCAGATCGCCGGAAGGCTGCACGCGGACGCCGACGTGCTGGCGGCGGCCGCCGCGTTCGAGACCGTCAGGCCCTGGCGGGACCGCACGCCGCCGCTGTGATCCGGCTCAGGCGGCCGGAAGCTGCTTCTTGCCCTTCTGCACGGACGTGGAGATCTTGATGCCTTTGTCGACGAGCCGGTTGCCCTGCACGTCGGTGATCCGGATCGTGTTGCCGCAGCCCTTGCCGGTTGCCGACTCGAAGTAGTTGTAGTCGCGGCGGGTCAGCTTGAACCAGCCGCTGGAGGTTTTCACCTCGATGGTGCGGATCGGGTTGCGGTGGTTGCGCACCTGCACCCCGCACCAGTACTTCGTGGAGCCCTCTTTGTATTTGTATTTCACCGGCCCGGTCAGCTTGGGGCTGACCAGTTTCCAGCTGACGTTGATCTGGCCCTTGCCCGGCGCCAGCTTCTCCAGCGCCTGCCGCGACAGGTCCAGCTGGTGCAGCTTGCAGTCACCCGGGCAGAGATCGACGATCTTCACCCGCAGGCTCTTGCCGTTGGAGGCGGTCACCTTCACGTAGGCCCCGCACATCAGCGAGCCCTGGTAGTCCACCGTGTTCATCGCGGCCACCAGCACGTCGCTGGTGGCGGAGTAACTGCACGCACCCCGGCCGTCCGCGTCGTACGAGGTGGCGATGCCCTTGTAGGTCTTGCCGAACTTCACCTTGTCGGTGCTCTTCGAGGCCGTGCTCACCGTGCCCGAGGAACTGGCCGAACTCGACGTGGACGCGGTGCTGGCGTTCACCGCGGAGCTGGACTGGGCGAAGTAGGCGCCGGCGCTCACCGTGACGAGGGCCACCACGGCCACGACGGAGGCGGCACGGGCACTGATTCTCTTTCGGGACACACCGCGATCTTGGTGCAACCGATGTCAGCCGGACGTTGGGACCGGATTAAGAATCCCGCACAGAACGGAGACCGTGGCCGGTCGGCACCTGACCGGAAGGGCCGGAACCCGGCCAAAGCCCTGACCGGGAAGCCGTTCTCACGGGGCGGCGGCGACCCGACACGCTGCGATGCCACGGCGTCCCTCAAGCGCCTGGGCTCAGCTCAGCCGGGCCGACAGGAAACCTGCTACGAGAGAGGCCGGCTCGCTCGGGTCGGAGGAGAAGTCGTGCCCCTGCCCGGAGAGCAGGTGCAGTTCGCCGTGGCTGAAGACGGTCACGAACTTCTGGCTGCTCGCGACGGGGATCACGTCGTCGTCCTCCCCCTGGATCACGGTGACCGGACCGGTGTACCGGGCCGCGACCCGGTTCAGCGGGAGCTTCTGGGCGGTGAGGATGTAATTGCGGCCGAGCTGCTGACCGTCGACGGTGATGGTGGCGGGCGGGTCGGCGGGGTCGAACTCGGTCCCCAGGAAGTTCCCGCTGCGTGCCATCTGCGGGATGGTCGCGGCCGGGGCGAGCAGCGCCGTCGCCGTGATCTTCTCGCCGAGCTGCCCGGCCAGCATGGACGCGACCACCCCGCCCTGGGAGTGCCCGGCCAGCCCGATCGTGGAGACGAAGGACAGGCCCTCGGCGTACTCGTAGGCGGTCCGGGCGTCCTCGATCTCGCTGGGGACGGTCATCTCCCGGAACTCGCCTCCGCTGGCCCCGTGACCGTCGAAATCGATGCGCAGCGTGGCGATACCGTCGTTGTTGAGGGCCTGGGCACTGGCCTCGATCACCGGGTCGTCCTGACTTCCGCCCAGCCCGTGCAGGAGCAGCACGAGCGGCACCTTCCGGGTCCCGGTCGCGTTCTCCGGGACGTCGAGCGTGCCGGCCAGCTGGATGTCGTCCCGCTGGAGGCTCACCGTCTCCGAGCGCACGGCCGCGGTCGGTGTGCCGGTGCCGGTATCGGTCCCGGAGGAGCTCGCCGACGTGCAGCCGGAGGTCAGGGCGAGCAGGCCCGCGAGCACGAGGGTGGGCAGCAGCCGCAGACGCATCATGAGCTGCACCGTATGCAGTCCGGATGTGAACCGGACAGTCGGGATCGCGACGGCCGGGCCGGGTCGTCCGTCCGCCCGGAAAATCACTGCTTTCCCTTGCATCACAAGGAGACCGCCTGGAGCCGGGCCCTGCTGATTCATCTCACCTGTGGACGGCCGGTCCGGCATGAATGAATTTCAGAAGATCCGGTCGGCCAGGGGCCGGGATCTTCGGCTCCGGGAGGCCGGTGTGGTTGCGTCGTCCCAGGTCAGAACGTATGCGTCCGACAGTTGCGAGGATGCCTTTCACATGCGTCACAGGGCCGGTGTTCCGTCCATTGACATCGGCGAAACGCCTCCGCAATCTGCTCGTAGCGCTGCCGGTGCTCGCAACAACATCAGCGTCACCGGGTAAGGCCGGCCCCAGGCCGGTCGCGGTCATTCCACATTGCGGTGGATCGAGCCATCAGGAGAATCGCATGATCAGATTCAAACAGGGTACGGGACGCCTGCGCCCGCACCGTGTATTGGCCGCCACAGCGGCCATAGCCGTGGTCGGCACCGGGGCGTCGCTCGCCTCGATCGGTTCGGCTGCCGCGGCCCCCGGATGCTCGGTCAAGTACACGGCGAACTCCTGGAACTCCGGATTCACCGCGAGCGTCGACATCACCAACTCCGGTGACCCGATCACCAGCTGGGCGCTGGAGTTCGACTACGCCGGCAACCAGGTGGGCAGCGGGGCCTGGGGCGGCACGCTGACCCAGACCGGCAAGCACGTGAAGATCGTCAACGCCGCCTACAACGGCAGCCTGGCCACCGGCGCCAGCACGAATGTGGGCTTCAACGGCACGTACTCGGGGACCAACACCAACCCGACCGACTTCACCCTGAACGGCGTCGCCTGCAACGGCGGCGGCACCACCAACCCGACGCCGACCACCACGACCACGGTCTCCCCGACCGCCACCCCCACCCCGACCACCACCGTCCAGCCCGGCAGCCACCTCGACAACCCTTACGTGGACGCGAAGTGGTACGTCAACGCGGACTGGTCGGCCAAGGCGGCGGCCGAGCCGGGCGGCAGCGCCATCTCGAACCAGCCGACCGGTGTCTGGCTGGACAGCATCGCCTCGATCACCGCCCCGGCCGGCTCCGGCTACGCCACCAGCCTGCGGGGTCACCTCGACAAGGCGCTGGCCCAGGGCGCGACCCTGGCCCAGTTCGTCATCTACGACCTCCCCGGCCGGGACTGCGCGGCGCTGGCGTCCAACGGTGAGCTCGGCCCGACGGAGATCGAGCGGTACAAGACCGAGTACATCGACCCGATCGCGGCGATCCAGGCCGACCCGAAGTACTCCTCGATCCGGATCGTCAACATCGTCGAGATCGACTCGCTGCCGAACCTGGTGACCAACGCGGGCAGCGCCGCCGGTGCCACCGAGGCCTGCCGCACGATGCTGGCCAACGGCAACTACTCGACCGGTATCGCCTACGCCCTGTCGAAACTGCATGCGGCGGGCACGAACAACTACAACTACATCGACGCCGCGCACCACGGCTGGCTCGGCTGGGACACCAACTTCGCCCCGGCGGCGACGATGTTCGCCGACACCGCGAAGAAGGCCACCGGCGGCGTCAACACGGTGGACGGCTTCATCACCAACACCGCCAACTACTCGGCCCTGAACGAGCCGTTCGTCAAGATCAGCACCACCGTGAACGGCCAGAGCGTGCGGCAGTCGAAATGGGTGGACTGGAACCAGTACACCGACGAGCTGACCTTCGCCCAGGCGTTCCGCAACCAGCTGGTCTCGGCCGGGTTCAACTCGAACATCGGGATGCTGATCGACACCTCCCGCAACGGCTGGGGCGGTTCCGCCCGGCCGACCGCGGCCAGCACCTCGACCGACCTGAACACCTACGTGGACGCGTCCCGCATCGACCGGCGGATCCACGCCGGCAACTGGTGCAACCAGAGCGGTGCCGGACTCGGTGAGCGTCCGAAGGCGGCCCCGGCCGCCGGAATCGACGCCTACACCTGGATCAAGCCTCCGGGCGAGTCGGACGGGTCGAGCTCGCTGATCCCGACCGGCGCGGACAACCCGGGTGGCAAGGGCTTCGACCGGATGTGCGACCCGACCTACACCGGCAACGGCCGCAACGGGAACAGCATGAGTGGTGCCCTGCCCAACGCCCCGGTCTCCGGGGCCTGGTTCTCGGCCCAGTTCCGTCAGCTCCTGGCCAACGCCTACCCGGCGCTGTGACCTGAGAGCAACCGGATAACACCTGAAAGCCCCGTCCCGGCCGGAGATCCCGGTCGGGACGGGGCTTTCGTGCTGGTGCTTCCGGTCAGAACTGAGGACGTCCCGGTCACCACCGGGCCCGGTCCGCCGGAGAGCGGCTCAGGTGGAGGAGCGGATGACCAGCTCGGTGTCGAGAATCTGGTCGCCGGCGGGCCCGCCACCGGAAACCACTTGCTCGAAGAGCAGTTCGGCGGCCAGCGCCCCGAGTCGCTCGACCGGCTGGCGGACCGTGGTCAGGGGTGGATCGGTGAACGCGGCCGCGGTCACGTCGTCGAAGCCGATCATCGCGACGTCGGTGGGGATCTGCCGGCCGGCCTGGCGCAGGGCCATCATGGCGCCCATCGCCATCGGGTCCGAGGCGGCGAAGACCGCGTCCAGGTGGGGGGCCTGGTCGAGCAGCAGTCGCATGGCGTTCTTGCCACCAAGTGGGGTGAAGTCGCCGGACGCGACCAGCGGTGGGCGACCGGCCGCGGCGAGTGCGTCGAGGTAACCGGAGAGCCGGTCCCGGGCGGCGGGCAGATCGGCCGGACCGGCAATCAGGGCAATCCTTTTCCGGGTCTTCAGCAGCAGCTCGACCGCGGCCCGGGCGCCGCCGCGGTTGTCCACGTCGACGAAGGGCATGTGCACGTCCTCCACCGGCCGCCCGGCGGCGCGGATCGGCAGCCGGGTGCCGGCCAGGGTCAGGGCCAGCGGGTGCCGGCCGTGCACGGAGACCAGCAGGGCTCCGTCCGAACCCCCTCCGAGCAGGTGCTTTTCGGTCGAGGCGAAGACCGGTCCGGCCGCCGAGATGAGGGGTAACGGAACGCCGCGCCCGGACAGGTAGGTCTCGGCCCCGTTGATGAAGCGCACGAAGAAGGGGTCGTTGAACATCCGGGTGGTGGGCTCGCAGATCACCGCGGAGATGATCGGGGGATGCCGGATGTCGCCGGGTCGCTCACCGAGGCGCAGATATCCCAGGCGGGAGGCCGCCGCGTAGACCTGCCGCCGAGTGGTGGTGCTCACCTGCGCCGAACCACTCATCACCCGGGAGACCGTAGCCGGAGAAACGCCCGCTTCCGCGGCGACCTTCGCCATGGTCGTGTTCTTGGCCGTTGTCGTCTCCTTTGACGACCTGCACAACGTGTGCAGGTAGGGCAAGCATTACGTGAATGGTCACACGCCCTCGATGCATCGGCAAGACATCCCTGCCGCAGGGAGTTCCCGCACCGGACGGAGAATTTCTTCGCAGATTCTCAGGTTTTTCGGGCAACCTTTTGGCGGCCCCGGACGACCGTCACGGTAGAGCCGTTACGGGCCTCGGTGGGGCCGCCGGAGGGGCCTTGAGATCCGCATTTCCGATTGACCGGAAAGCGTTTTCCAAGCAATGATTTCTTCAAGGTTTCGCGTTCTCCTGCGGTGATCATTAAATGAAACAATTTCATCGTCCGGGCTTACGCGATGTCAAAAAATCTCCTTTGGATCGAGGGCGTTCCATGTGGCGACGAACTGCTTTGCTGGCCGCCGGCATCTTCGCCGCGGGTGCGGCACTGGCCCCCGTGATACCGGCGGCACAGGCCGCCGCCGGGTGCCAGGTCGACTACGCGGTCCAGAGTCAGTGGGCAGACGGTTTCCAGGGGGCCGTCACCGTGCACAACCTGGGTGACGCGATCAACGGCTGGACGCTGACGTTCGATTTCCCGACCGCCGGCCAGAAGGTCACCCAGGGCTGGAGCGCCACCTGGACCCAGTCCGGCACCGCTGTCAAGGCGGTGAACTCGAGCTGGAACGCCGCCCTGCCGACCAACGGCTCGGTCTCCCTGGGCTTCCTCGGGTCCTCCGGCGCGAGCAACCCGGTGCCGACATCGTTCAAGCTCAACGGCGTGATCTGTAACGGGGACACGTCCACCCCCACCCCGAGCACCTCGGCCACCCCGACCGCCTCTTCGACTCCCACCCCGACCACGTCGACCGACCCGGGAGCGGCGCCGGCGCTGCACGTGTCCGGCAACCAGGTGGTGACCGCGGCCGGCACGCCCTACCGCTTCCTCGGCGTCAACCGGTCGGGTGGGGAGTTCGCCTGCATCAAGAACCGCACCGGTATCTGGGACGGCCCGATGGACCAGGCATCGGTGACCGCGATGCGGTCCTGGAAGATTCGCACCGTCCGGGTGCCGCTGAACGAGGAATGCTGGCTGGGCACCACCAGCAACCCGGTTCCGGAATACAGCGGGACGGCCTATCAGAACGAGGTGAAGCGCTATGTCAAGCTCCTCATCGACAACGGGATAACCCCGATCGTCGAACTGCACTGGAGCTACGGCGCCTACACCGGCAATTCCTCCGGCTGCGCCGACGTGGCCGCGGTGTGTCAGAAGCCGATGCCGGACACGCAGTACTCGCCCGCTTTCTGGACCGGCGTCGCGAACGCCTTCAAGGGCAATGACGCGGTGGTGTTCGACCTGTTCAACGAGCCGTATCCGGAACGCGCGACCGGTGACGCCACGTCCGGCTGGAAATGCTGGCGCGACGGCGGCACCTGCGCCGGGATCAATTATTCGGTGGCCGGATTCCAGACCCTGGTGAACGCGGTCCGGGCCACCGGCGCGACCAATGTGATCGTGCTCGGCGGTCTGGCCTATTCCAACGACCTGAGCCAGTGGCTGGCCTACAAGCCGGCCGACCCGCTGAACAACCTGGTGGCGATGGCCCACGTCTACAACTTCAACACCTGCGCCTCCACGTCCTGCTGGGACAGCCAGCTGGCCCCGGTGGCCGCCCAGGTGCCGCTGGTGTTCGGCGAGATCGGCGAGAACGACTGTGCCCACGGGTTTGTCGACGGCCTGATGAACTGGGCCGACGCCCATTCCGTCGGTTATCTGGGCTGGACCTGGAACACCTGGGACTGCGCCAGCGGCCCTTCACTGATCAGTGACTACGACGGCACCGCGACCGCTTTCGGCCAGGGAATCAAGACGCGCCTGGCCGCCGTCTCGAACTGAACCGGAATCCGTGGCGATGACGAGGTGAGGGCTCCAGGGGCCCGCGACCGGACGGCCAGGAAAGGGGACGCCGTCCGGCTCGCGCGGCCTGGACCATGAGATGACCCGGCAAAGTTCCGGTCGGGCAGGGGATCCCGCTGTCCGGGCGCCGTGCGAGATTGCATAGGTTGACCTGCATGCTCGATCTTCACAGCGAGGTACTCGCCACTCATCCGGTGTTCGACGGCCACAACGACCTGCCCTGGCAGATCCGCAAGGACTACGCATCCGACCCGGTCCAGGTCGGACTGGACCGGGGGCAGGCGTCGCTGCACACCGACATCCCGCGGCTGCGCGCGGGTGGGGTCGGTGCCCAGTTCTGGTCGGTGTTCGTGCCCTCGCGCTGGGAACATCCGGCGGCCGTGACGGCGACCTTCGAGCAGATCGACATCGTCCGCCGGATGGTGCTGGCCCACCCCGAGGTGTTCCGCTGGGCCGCCACGGCTGCGGACGTCCGCGCGGCGATCGCGGAGGGACGCATCGCGTCCCTTCCGGGTGCCGAGGGCGGGCAGAGCATCGCCAGTTCACTGGGGGTGCTCCGCGAACTGCGCCGCGCCGGGCTGGCCTACATGACGCTCACCCACAACGACAACACGCCGTGGTCGGCCTCGGCCACCGGTGCGCCGGTCGACTACGGGCTCACCGACTTCGGCCGGGACGTGGTGCGGGAGATGAACCGGATCGGCATGCTCGTCGATCTCTCGCACGTGCACGAACGCACGATGCACGACGCGCTCGACATAGCCACAGAACCTGTGATTTTTTCTCACTCCAGCGCCCGGGCCGTCACGGACCATCCGCGAAATGTGCCGGACACAGTGCTGGAACGACTGCGTGACAACGGGGGAGTGCTGATGGTCACCTTCGTTCCCGCATTCGTGAGGCAGGAGTGCACCGATCACCGTGCCGCGGCCGCGGCCGAGCAGGAGCGGCTCGGCCTGAGCGGCGCTCCCTACGAGCCGGCCGGCGGCGACGAGGCTCTGGCGGGGTACCAGCGGTGGCTGGCCGCGAACCCTCGGCCGAGGGCGAGGGTGGACGACGTGGTGGCCCACCTCGAGCATGCGCGCGAGGTGGTCGGCCCGCAGCACCTGGGGCTCGGGGGCGACTACGACGGTGTCGACGAGCTGCCCGAGGGCATGGGCGACGTGACGGCATACCCGGTGCTGCTGCGAGCCCTGGCCGAACGGGGCTGGTCGGCGGCCGACCTGCGGGCTCTGACCAGCGGTAACGTGCTGCGGGTGCTGGAGGAGGCGCAGGACGGCACGTCCGTCGACTGAAAGGTGGTGGCGGGTCAGCCGGCGTCGGCCGGCTGGTCCGCCACCGGGCCCGGTCCCCGCCAGCGGCTGAACACCAGCGTGGTGTAGGTGTCGCCGACCGCCGGGTCGCTCGTCACGTGGTCCAGCACGAAGTCCGACAGCGCGTCCGGGCTCTCCGCGACCACCTCGGCCAGATAGTCGTCCGCCCCGGCGACCAGCCAGAGATGCAGCACCTGGGGAAGATTCGTCATCACCTCCGCGAAACGGGCATTTTCTTCGCGCGAGTGCTCCTTCAGCTTGATCCGCACGATCGCGCGAATGCCCAGACCCACCTGACGCGGGTCGATCTCTGCGTGGAATCCGGAAATAACGCCCAGTTCAACCAGATTCCGCACGCGCGACAGGCAGGACGAGGCAGCGAGGCCCACGCGATCGGCGAGCTCCTTGTTGGGCAGCCGGCCGTCCTTCGACAGCACCGCCAGGATGGCGCGGTCCATGTCGTCGAGGCGAGGAGCCGCCGCCCCCCGGGGGGAAACAGACATTTAACAATTCTCCTTCTGAACGCAGGACCGAATTCTCTCTCGTCTGACGAATATTCTACGTCAGTCTTGCCCCTCTTGGGGGCTGCGTGCATACTTCAGGGCATCAAGCCGAATTGCAGTGAAGCTCCGAACTGCTCGGCACTCGCTGGCGCTGGCGCCCGCATTCCCCTTCGCCGCCGCGTCCCCCTTCGTGATGGCGTGCTCCTCGGGTGGACCACGTGAGAGGAACTTACTGATGTACGAAGTCCGCAGGCGGACCTTCGGCGCCCTGCTCGTGGGCGGCGTCACCGCGGCCGTTCTGGCCGCCTGTAGCAACTCCGACGACAGTGGCGACGGCTCGAGCGGCTCCAAGAGCGGAACCTTGCTGCTGGGCAAGCTGATTCCGCTACAGTCCGTCGACCCGCACAAGGTCAACGACGGCACGTCGAACGAGGTCCTCACCGCGGTCTACGACGGTCTGTACACCCTCGACGCCGACCACGCGCTGGTGCCGCTGATGGCCGAGTCGTTCGAGAAGTCGAAAGACGGCAAGACCTACACCTTCACGATTCGCGACGCGAAGTGGAGCAACGGAACCGCGGTCACCGCGCACGATTTCGAGTACTCGTGGAAGCGGCTGGTGAACCCCGACACCGCCGCCCCGAACTCGAACGAGGCGGTCGCGGCCGGGATCAAGAACGCCAACGAGATCGTCAATTCCGGCGCCGACCACACCACGCTGGGGGTCACGGCCGTCGACGACAAGACGCTCAAGGTCGAGCTGGTCGCCGACGTGCCCTACTTCCAGGCGCTGCTGGTGCGCCCGGCCTTCCTGCCGCTCAACCAGGAGTATGTCGAGTCGGCCGGCAAGGACTTCGGCAGCAAGCCCGAGAGCACCATCTACAACGGGCCTTTCGCGTGGTCGAGCTGGGACTTCTCGGAGAACTTCGCCGCGGTCAGGAACGACACCTACTGGAATGCCGCCGAGGAGACCCTCGACGGGCTCACCTGGCGCGTCGTCACCGACTCGCAGACCGGCGCGCTGCTCCAGGAGAGCGGCGAGCTGGACTGGGTCGAGATCTCGGGCAGCCTGATCGACCGGTACTCCAGCAGCGACTCGATGGTCACGGCCCTCGAGGTGCACATGTGGTACTTCTACCCGAACTTCAAGACCGCGGCGCTGGCGAACCAGGACATCCGTACCGCCCTGGCCACCAGTTTCGACAAGAACGCGGTCGCGAACGACGTGCTGCGCAACGGTTCCGAGGCGGCGAACTACTTCGTCGGCAAGAATCTCGCAGAAGGCCCGGACGGCAAGCAGTTCCGCGACACCGGCGGCACGTTCCTGGAGTACGACCTGACCGCCGCCAAGGCCGCCTGGACCAAGGGCCTGGCCGCCCTCGGCGAGACATCGCTGTCGTTGCGCCTGCTGTACTGGGACGACGACGCCTCGGTCGGGCAGGCCGAGTACATCGCCGCCGAATGGCAGAAGCAGTTGCCCGGCCTGACGATCGAGCTGACCAAGGCGGTCAAGGAGAGCGCGAACGAGACCGCCGCCAACGGCGACTTCGACCTCTACCTGTTCCGCTGGGGCCCGGACTACAAGGACCCGATGGCGTTCCTGGAACTGCTCGGCTCGGACTCCGAGCGCGACTTCGGCAGCTACCAGAACACCGACTACGACAAGATCATCCAGGCCGCCCGCACGGCCGAGGTTCTGGCCGACCAGCAGTCCCGCTGGGACTCCCTGCACGAGGCCGAAGAGATCCTGCTCGGCGACGTCGGCGTCATCCCGACCGTGCAGAACGGCATCGCCATGCTCGTGAACCCCGAGGTCAAGGGCATGGAGATCCGCAACGTGAGCCTGACCTGGAACTACCGACTCGTGACGAAGGGCTAGGAACACGATGACCGCCCGCACCACCCTGCGCAGCCTCATGGAGGCCGGCACCGTCCTGGCCCCCTGCGTCTTCGACTGCTCCTCCGCCCGGGCCGTCGAGCTCGCCGGGTTCGACGCCATGCTGCTGTCGGGCTCCGAGGTCTCGATGTCGATGAAGGGCATCCCCGACATGGGGCTGCTGTCCCTGGAGGAACTCCTCTGGGCCGTCGAGCGGATCTGCGACATGTCGCCGATCCCGCTCGCGGTCGACATCGAGGACGGTTTCGGCGGCTCTGCGTTGCAGGCCTACGAGACCGTGCGCCGGGTGGCCAAGGCGGGCGCCATGGGTGTGCTGATGGAGGACGAGGCGGAACCCGGCTACGCCCGGGACGTCTCGCTCGACAACGTGCTGCCCCGCGAGGACTACTACGCCAAGATCCGCGCCGCGGTGAAGGCCGTCGAGGGCACCGACTGCATGGTCATCGCCCGCAGCAACCTGGGCAGCGCGAACCTCGAGGAGGCGATCGAGCGGATGCGTTTCTGCGTCGAGGAACTCGGTGCGCACGCCTCCACGATCGTCAACATCACGAACGCCAAGGACGCCGCGGTCGTCGCGGAACGCGTTCCCGGGCTGAAGATGTTCGCCGACATCAACGCCAAGCGCGGTCTGGAGAAGATGGACTACGCGGCGCTGAGGGAGATGGGCTACGCGCTCGTCACCATGCACTACACGATGAAGGCGTCGATGGCCGGGATGCTCGAGGCCGGCCGCGCCAACCTCGCGGAGATGGGCAACACCTACTCCAACGAGATGATGCCCGACGAGTACCCCGGGCACAGCGGCATGCCGTTCTTCGCCGCCCAGGAACTGCTCGACCTGGAGGCCGGGTTCACCGGGAGCCAGGTGCGCTTCAACGACCCGCGCACCGTCCACACCCCCGGAAGTGCTGAGTAACAGCCTGATCCGGTCCGTACCACCCACCGCGCCCGCTTCCAACCGGCGGGCGCATGCACCGAGAGGTTCCATCTGCGATGACCGATGTCATGGCTGCCACGGCCCCCGAGTCCGCCGACACCGTCGAGATCGACGGTTACTCCATGACGGTCGAGAAGATCGTCCACGTCGCCCGCGGTGCCGCCGGCGTGTTCCCGACGGTCGTGCTGTCGGACGAGGCCCGCCGGCTCACCGTCGAGGCCCGCGACTACGTGGAGGCCAACTGGCTCACGGACGACGCCCCGCCGATCTACGGCATCAACACCGGCCTCGGCCGGCTGATGGACGTGCGGGTGCCGCCGCAGGACCAGGACCGGTTCCAGAACCTGGTCATCAACTCGCACAGCGCCGGCATCGGTGAGCCGCTGCCTGCCGACGAGACCCGCGCCCTGCTCCTGCTGCGTACCAACGCGCTGGCCAAGGGCCTGTCCGGGGTGCGCGTCGAGTGCCTCGACCGGCTCATCTCGATCCTCAATGCCGGTGTCGTGCCGGTCATTCCGTCGCAGGGTTCCGTCGGTGCCTCCGGCGACCTGGCCCCGCTCGCGCACCTGGTGAGCGTCATGGTCGGCCACGAGAAGGGCGAGGCGTTCCTCGGCGGCGAGCGGATGCCCGCCGTGCGGGCCCTCGAGCTGGCCGGCCTGCCGACCGAGTTCAAGCTGGCCCCCAAGGACGTGCTGGCGCTCATCAACGGCTCGACCATCTCGCTGGCGACCGCCGCCCTGGCCCTGCACGACGCCAGGCAGCTGGCTCGCCAGGCCGACGTCGCGCTGGCCCTGTCGCTCGAGGCCGTGCGCGGTGAGACCGCGGCGTTCGACGAGCGGATCCACGCCGCCCGTAACGCTCCCGGTCAGATCACCGTCTCGCGCAATGTGCGGGCATTCGTGACCGGCAGCCGGCGCACCACGGAGAAGGCCCGTCAGGTGCAGCTGCCCGACGAGCACCGCCCCGGCGCGTACAAACCGCGGGTGCAGGACGCGTATTCGCTGCGCTGCGCGCCCCAGGTGCACGGAACCACGCGGGAGTCGCTCGAGTTCGCCGAGACCCTGCTGATCCGCGAGGCCAACGCCGCCACCGACAACCCGCTGGTGCTTCCCGACGGCAACGGTGGCTTCGACGTGATGTCGGGCGGCAACTTCCACGGTGAGCCGATCGGCGTGGCCGCCGATCTGATCGCGATCGCGGTGGCCGAGATCGGTGCGATCTCCGAGCGTCGCTCGTTCCGTCTGACCGACCCGAACCTCAGCTACGGCCTGCCGCTGAACCTGGTCGGCGGGCAGCTCGGCCTGAACACGGGTTTCTCGATCGTGCACTGCTCGGCCGCCGCCATCGCCTCGGAGAACAAGGTGCTGTGCTTCCCGTCGGTCGCCGACTCGGTGCCGACGAAGGCCAACCAGGAGGACCACGTGTCGATGTGCACGTTCTCGTCCCGCAAGGCCCGTCAGGTGGTCCGGAACACCCAGATCATCCTGGGCGTCGAGTTCATGCTCGCCACCCAGGGCATCGACCTGGCCGCCCCGCACCTGGGCGACGAGGCCGGGCTCGGCCAGGGCACCCAGGCCGCCTACGACGCGTTCCGGGCGATCGTCCCGATGACCCGGGAAGACGTCTACCAGAACGAGCAGATGGCCAGGGCCCAGCAGTTCGTCGCGGACGCCACGGTGATCGACGCCGTCGGGGAGGTCCTGTGACGGCCCCGCACCTGGTGGTCCGGGGCACCGTCGTCACCCCGGGGAAGGTGCTGACCGACGGCGCGGTCGTCGTCGAGAACGGCCGGATCAGTGAGGTTCTCGAGGGCCGTGCCGCCGTCGAGGCGGCCTCGCGGGCACGGATCACCCAGGGCGGCCCGGACCGGCTGATCCTGCCCGGCGCCGTCGACGCCCACGTGCACGCGTTCTCCGACCCGGGCGAGACGTTCGTCGGTGCCACCTCGGCCGCCGCGACCGGTGGCGTCACCACGATCATCGACATGCCCTACGACGCCGGTGCTCCCGTGAACACGGCCGACCTGGTGCTGGCCAAGCGTGAGCGTCTGGCCGCCGAGGCCGTGGTCGACGTCGCGCTGCACGGCACCGTCCGCCCCCGCGACGGTGTGCGGGACATCAAGGGCATGGTGGACGCCGGGGTGTGCGGGTTCAAGGTCTCGCTGTTCGAGACCGACCCGTTCCGCTTCCCCCGGATCGCCTCCGACGAGCTCCTCGACGCCTTCGCCGTGCTGCGGGAGCGCGGTGTGCGCATCGGTGTGCACGCCGAGGACGGCGAGATCATCGGCGCCCTGGTGAAAGCGGCGATCGCGGACGGCCGCACCGCCCCGATCGACCACGTGCGCTCGCGTCCCCCGGTGTCCGAGACGGCGTCCGTCGCCCTGGGCCTCGAACTGGCCGCCGCGGCCGGCGTGAAGTTCCACATCTTCCACGCCAGCCTGCCCGAGACGGTCGGCCTGGTGCGCGGTCACCAGGGCCAGGACTTCACCCTCGAGACCTGCCCGCACTACCTGGTCCTCACCGAGGACGACATGGAGCGGCTCGGCGCCAAGGGCAAGATCAACCCGCCTCTGCGCACCGCCGCGCACGCTGCCGGCATGTGGCAGGCACTGGCCGACGGACGGGTCGAGATGGTCACGTCCGACCACGCGCCCTGGCCGCTGACCAAGAAGTCCGCCCCGGTGATCTTCGACAACTCCTCGGGCGCGCCCGGTGTGCAGACACTCTTGCCGATCGTGCTGGGGGCAGGGTATTTCGGCGGCCGGATCCCGCTGCTGACCGCGGCCCGGGTGCTGGCCACCAACCCGGCGAAGGCGTTCGGCCTCGACCACCGCAAGGGCTCGATCGTCAGCGGTCTGGATGCCGACCTGGTGATCGTCGACCCGGCTGCGCGCACCGTTGTCGACGACACCCGGATGTACTCCACCGCCACCTGGAGTCCCTACTCCGGTATGGAGTTCCAGGGTCGCATCGACGAGGTGCTGGTCCGCGGGACCACGGTGTTCTCCCAGGCCGGTGGCCTCCTCGCCCGGCCGGGTGACGGGCAGTTCGTCTCCGGGGTCCGCTGACATGGACCAGTCCATGCGCGGTTTCGTCGACCAGCTGGCCGACGCCGGAGAACTGGTCGAGGTGTCGACGCCGATCGCGGCCGACTACGAACTCTCGGCGCTGATCGGCCTTTTCGATCGTGGTCCGGCGGTGCGGGCGAGCGACGTCACCGGCTCGCCGATGCCCGTGGTCGGGAACCTGCTGAACTCGCGGGAACGCCTGGCCCGGGCCGTCGGCTGCGACGTCGCCGATCTGCTCGACGAGCTGACGGCGGCCGTGGCCGCGCGCACCCCGGTCGAGATGGTCACCGACGCCCCGGCACAGCAGGTCGTGCTGCCCGCGCAGAGCGTGTGGGAGCAGGTGATCGCGCCGCGCTGGTTCGAGCGCGACTCCGGGGGCTACGTCACCGCCGGGCTGATCCTGGCACACGACCCGGTCAGCGGCATGCGCAACGCGTCGTACGCCCGGGTCAAACCACTCACGGCGACAACGGGTTTCATCGGCATCGCACCGAACCACCACCTCACGGCCCTGTCCCGCTCGGCGGGACCCGAAGGCCTGCCGGTGGCGCTGGCATTCGGCGTTCACCCGGCCATCCAGCTCGCCTCGTGCACCTACCTGGCGCTGGGCGACGACGAGCTCGAGCACGCCGCGCACCTGCTGGGAGAGAAGGTCCGCGTGGTCAGAGCGACCACGAGCGACGTGCTGGTCCCGGCCGACGCCGAAGTAGTGGTCGAGGGGCGTATTTTCGCCGACCGGACCGTGCACGAGGGCCTCGTCAACGAGTACCACGGCATGTACGAGGACTACGGCGACGGCTGCACGCTCGAGATCACCGCGGTCACGCGCCGTTCCGACGCCACGATGCAGGTCATCCTGCCCGGTCTCGGGTCGGAGCACAGCTACATCGCCGGGGTCCCGATCGCCGCGGGCATCAAGCACGCGCTGCGCGGCATGGGCTGCCGGATCGTGGACGTGGCGGTCACCCACGCGGGTGGCGGCCGGGTGGACGTGGTGGTGTCGATCGACGGCGCCCGCCCCGGCGTCGCGCGGCGCATCATCATGGGCGCCTTCGCCGCGGTCAGCATGGTCAAGCAGGTCACGGTCGTGGATGCCGACGTGGACGTCTGGGACGACGTGCACGTGCACTGGGCCCGCACCAGCCGGATGCGCTGGGACCGGGACCTGGTCCGGATCGACGCCGTGGCGACGGACCGCAACGTACCGATGCAGGAAGGGGGAACCGTGACGAAGGTCGGCATGGACGCCACCGTGAAATCCGGGGACCGCGCCGTCGGGCCGCAGCTGGCGGTGCCCCCGGCCACCGTCACCCTGGCCGTCCGCGACGGGCTCCCCGCGGAGCTGGCGAAGCAGCTGGCCCCCGCACTCGTTCTCCACGGCAGCCTGACCGGAGGTTCCCTGTGAAAGATGTCGTGTTTCCCCAGATCGACCGGCTGATGGCCGATCTCGACGGCCTGGCCGGCCTGGTCGACTCCTCCCGACCCGGCTGGAGCAGGGTCGCGATGACCGAGGTCGACACCCACTCGCGGTACTGGGTCGCCGACCGGATGCGCGCCGAGGGCCTGGAGGTCCGCGTCGACGGCATCGGCAACGTCATCGGCACGCTGCGCGGAAGGGGCAACCACCGCAAGGCCATCGTCGTCGGGTCGCACACCGACACCGTCGACGGCGGAGGCCGTTACGACGGCATCGTCGGGGTCGTCGGCGCGCTCGAGGTGGTCCGGATGATCCGGGAGTCGGGGATCGTGCTGGAGCACGACCTGCGCGTCGTGGACTTCTACAACGAGGAGGCCAACCGGTTCGAGCTGTCCTGCCTGGGCAGCCGGGCGATGGCCGGGGCCCTCACCTCGAAGCACCTGGCCACCCAGGACGATCACGGACGCACGCTCGGGGCCACTCTGGAGGCGGCGGGCTGGGACCCGCAGCTGGCCGGGACCCGCTGGGCCGACGACGAGGTGCTCGGCTTCCTGGAGCTGCACATCGAGCAGGGCCCGATCCTCGAGCGGCAGGGCCTGCCGCTCGGTGTGGTCACCTCGATCTGCGGGATCTCCCGGTTCCGGGCGATGTTCACCGGTCAGCGCGACCACGCGGGTACCACCCCGATGACGTCGCGGCACGACGCCGGATGCGCGGCGGCGGGGGTCGTGCTGGCCGTCGAGGAGATCGCGACGAGTGCCGAGAGCGCCGTCGGGACGGTCGGTTCCGTGACCTTCACCCCCGAGGCGACGTCCGTCGTCACCGAGTCGGCCCTGCTGACCGCCGAGTTCCGCAGCCCGGACGACGCGTGGTTCACGCTCGCCCGTGAGCAGATCGCCGAAGCCACGGCCAAGCACGCGGAGAAGCGCGGTCTGGAGCACTCGGTGCAGTGGCTGCCCTGGGAGCGTCCCACCGCGATGGACGACCACGTCTCGTCCGTCATCAGCTCGTCCGTCGGGCAGCTCGGCCACCCCGCCGCACACCTGTACTCCGGGGCCGGGCACGACGGTGTGCAGATGGCCAAGCTCGGCCCGGTCGGGATGATCTTCATCCCCTCGGCCGGCGGCCGAAGCCACTGCCCCGAGGAGTTCACCGACCCCGCCCAGATCGCCGTGGGCGTGCACGCTCTCGCCCAGAGCGTCGTGAACCTGGACCAGGAGAGCACCCGATGAACCGTCAGGAACCGCCGCACCGGGTGGTCGTCGGGATCACCGGCGCCAGCGGCGTGGGGATCGGCGTGCGGATGCTGGAGCTGCTGCGCCAGGATCCGGGCATCACCTCGCACGTGGTCGTCTCCAAGGCCGGTGCGATCACCTTGCAGGAGGAGTGCGACCTCTCACGACACGATGTCGAGGCGCTCGCCGACGTCGTGCACCGCCCCGCCGACATCGGCGCCTCGATCGCGTCCGGATCCACACCGGTCACCGCCATGCTCGTGGCCCCGTGCACGGTGCGGACGCTGTCGGCGGTCGCCACCGGCGTGTCGGACAACCTGATCACCCGGGCCGCGGACGTGTGCCTGAAGGAGGGCACCCCGCTGCTGCTCATGGTGCGCGAGTCCCCGCTGCACCGCGGGCACATCGCGTCGATGGACGCGGCGGCGCGGGCCGGCGCGATCATCGCGCCGCCGGTACCCGCCTTCTACAAGCACCCGGTCACGGCCGCGGACATCATGGACGACCTGGCCCGGCGGGCGCTCGCGCGGGTGGGCCTGACGCAGTTCCGCGGAGCCCCCTGGGCCGGGCTGCGGCAGGAGAGCCGGCATGAGTAGATACATCGGCAAGCGCCTTCTCAGCGCGGTCGTGACACTGTTCGTCGTCGCGGTCGTGATGTTCTGCCTGCTGGAGTTCCTGCCCGGGTCGCCCTTCAACTCGGAGAAGCTCGACCCGGTGCAGAAGCAGCTGATGGCCGCCAAGTACGGCCTCGACCAGCCGGCGATCAGCCGGCTGGGCACCTACCTGGTCAACCTGGTGCAGGGCGACTTCGGCGTCTCGTACAACATCATCCCCGACATGGACGTGTCGCAGATGCTGACGACGCGTCTGCCGGTGACGATCCGGATCGGGCTCCAGGCCCTGGTTCTGGGCGTCGTCGTCGGGCTGGTCCTGGGCATCCTGTCCGCCGTGCGCCGGCGCGGCTGGATCGACAACGTCTCCACGTTCCTGGCCGTGCTGGCCTTCAGCATCCCCTCGTACGTGCTCGCCCTGGTGCTGGTCTACGTGGTCGGGTTCGAGCTGAAGTGGCTGCCGATCCGCTACTCGGCCGACAACCCGTTCGAGTCGAGCATCCTGCCGACCGTCTCACTGGCGGCGTACGTGATGGCGGTGACCGCCCGCTACGCCCGCTCCGAGATGCTCGACTGCCTGGAGAGCGACTACATCCTGCTGGCCCGGGCCAAGGGCCTGCCCCAGGCCCAGGTGATCACCTCGCACGCGCTGCGCAACACCATGGTCTCGATCATCACCGTGCTCTCACCGCTGCTCGTCGGCCTGATCACCGGCTCGGTCGTGGTCGAGCAGATCTTCGGGGCGCCCGGTCTCGGCCAGCTGCTGCTGACCGCGATCAACAACACGGACTACAACATCATCATCGCGATCAGCCTGGTCTACAGCCTCGTGTACGTGGGCTCGATGCTGCTCGTCGACGTGCTGTACGGGGTCATCGATCCGCGGATCCGACTGGCTGGGAGTTCCTCGTGACCGACGTTCCGCTGGAGAAACTCCGGTTCGCCGGCGCACCGGCGGCGGCCGCCGAGCCGGTCGCCGCCGGCCCGGCCCAGGGCTCCGGCCGCGACCTGTGGAACCGGATCCGCCGGGACCGCCGCACCGTGGCCGCCGGGATCGTCGTCCTGATCGTCATCGCGCTGGCGATCATCGTGCCGTTCCTGCCCACCCCGGGCGGTGCCGCCGACGTCGCCTACCGCTACCTGCCGCCGAAATGGCCGCTGCTGGAACACCTCGGCATCCTGAACGGCACCCGCGACGGCGTCGACGCGTACGCCAAGGCGGGCGTCCCGGACGGCGTCTACCATCTGTTCGGCACCGACGAGCTCGGCCGCGACATGTGGCAGCGGGTCTGGGACGGCACCCGGGTCTCGCTGCTCATCGCCCTGATCGCGTTCGTCATCGACATCGTCGTGGGCATGGTCTATGGCCTGGTCTCCGGATACTTCGGCGGCGGCACCGACACCGTGCTCCAGGGAATCGTCGAGATCCTCTCCGGCATCCCGCAGCTCGTCATCGTCACCCTCTTCGTCGTCGCGGTCGGCCCGGGCACCGGGGCCATCGTCTTCGGCCTGCTCCTGACCAACTGGCTCGCGATGAACCGGGTCAGCCGCTCGCAGGCACTGCGGCAGAAGGCCGAGGAGTACGTGCTGGCCTCGCGCACGCTGGGCACGAAGGACCGCCACATCATCGTCGTGCAGATCCTGCCGAACATCGTCGGGCCGGTCCTGACGATGAGCATGTTCTCCATCCCGGCGGCCATCTTCACGGAGTCGTACCTGTCGTTCGTCGGTATGGGCGTGCAGCCGCCGCAGGCCTCGCTGGGCTCGCTGGTGAGCACCGGGTACCAGGCCTTCCTCTCGTACCCGTACCTGGTGCTGGCCCCGGTGCTGGTGCTGGCCGTGCTGATGGTCTCGTTCACGATCGTCGCGGACGGCCTGAAGGAAGCCACCGATCCCCGAGCAGTGGAGGGACGCGCATGAGCACGCCGGTGCTCTCGGTCAAGGACCTGGCCATCACGTTCACCCACGACCGGCGGGACGTCGAGGCCATCCGTGGCATCTCGTTCGAGGTCAACGCCGGTGAGGTCGTCGCCCTGGTCGGGGAGAGCGGCAGCGGCAAGTCCGTGACCGCCCGCGCGCTGATGGGCCTGGGCGCCCGCGGCCAGCGGATCTCCGGCGGCAGCATCGAGCTCACCGGTCCGGACGGCTCCCTCGACCTGACCACGCGGAGCCCCCGCGAATTGCAGCGACAGGTCAACGGCAAGCGCATCGCCATGGTCTTCCAGGACGCGCTCACCTGCCTCGACCCGACCATGGCGGTGGGCCGGCAGATCGCCGAGGGCCTGCGAGCGCACTACCGCATGTCGAGGGCCCAGGCCCGGGCCCGGGCGGTCGAGCTGCTGACCGAGGTCGGCATCGACGACCCGGAGCGGCGCTACAGGCAGTACCCGCACCAGCTGTCCGGCGGCATGTGCCAGCGTGTCAACATCGCCATCGCCCTGGCCTGCGAGCCGGACGTGCTGATCTGCGACGAGCCGACCACCGCCCTCGACGTGACGATCCAGCTGCGCATCCTCGACCTGCTCGCCCGGCTCCAGGCCGAGCGCGGCCTGGCGGTCGTGTTCATCACCCACGACCTCGGTGTGGTCGCGAGGATCGCCGACCGGGTCAACGTGATGTACGCCGGCCGGATCGTCGAGCAGGGCAGCGTCGAGGCGGTGTTCTACGACCCCCGGCATCCGTACACCTGGGGTCTGCTGTCGGCGATGCCCAGCCTCGGCTCGGACGAGGGCCCGCTCCACACCATCCCCGGCAGCCCGGCGAGCCTGATCGACCGGCCCGCCGGTGACGCGTTCGCGCCCCGCAACGAGTTCGCCCTCGAACTCGACCACGAGCAGGAGCCGCCCTATTTCGAGGTGTCGCCCGGACACCGGGTGGCCTCGTGGCTGTGTCATCCGCAGGCCCCCACGGTCGAGATGCCGAAGGCGCTGCGGGCCAAGATCGACTCGATGACGAAGGTGGGGGAACGATGAGCGCGCTGCTCGAGGTGGTCAGGCTGCGGCAGGAGTTCCGGACCGCACGGGGCAACCCGGTGACCGCCGTCGGTGGTGTCTCGTTCGAGGTCAACGCGGGGGAGACGTACGGGCTGGTCGGTGAGAGCGGCTCGGGCAAGTCGACGATCGGGCGCTGCCTGGTGCGGCTCAACAACCCGACCTCGGGCGACATCGTGCTGTCCGGCCGGATGGTCAGCGGCCGGCTCGACCGGCGCACCACCGCGCACCTGCGGGCCAAGGCCCAGATGATCTTCCAGAACCCGACGTCGAGCCTGAACCCGCGCCGCCGGGTGGGCGACATCGTCGCGGAGGGCCTGCGGGCCACGGGCCGCTCCGGCCCGGCGGTGCGGGAAGCCGTCGTGGACATGCTGGAGCGCGTGGGACTCTCGGCCGAGCACGTCGACCGGTTCCCGCACCAGTTCTCCGGCGGGCAACGTCAGCGCATCGGGATCGCCCGGGCCCTGGTCGTACGGCCCGATCTGGTGATCGCCGACGAGTGCGTCAGCGCCCTCGACGTCTCGATCCAGGCCCAGGTGGTCAACCTGATGGCCGAGCTCCAGCGCGACCTGGGCACGGCCTACGTGTTCATCGCCCACGACCTGGCCATGGTGCAGCACCTCAGCCACCGGATCGGCGTGCTGCACCAGGGATTCCTGGTCGAGACCGGCACCACGCAGGAGATCTTCACCGGCGCCGTCCACCCGTACACCCGCTCGCTGCTGGCCGCCGTGCTCAGCCCCGACCCGCGGGCCATGCGGCGACGCGTCGCGAGCGCCCCGTACGACCCGAAGGCACTGGGGATCGACTACCTCTCCGGCACCGAGCACACGCTCTCCCCGACCCACCGGGTGCTGGGGACCGCCGAGCAGGTCTCGGCCTGGACGTCCTGAACACCCCGACCGGAAAGAGAAAAGATGTCCCAGCCCACCGTGTTCGTCTCCGCGCCCGTGCCGGACGACCTGCTCGAAGAGCTCGCCCGTGAGTTCGACGTGGTGGCCGTCCCGCCCGGCACCACGCAGGACCTGGGCCGGTACGGGTCGCCGGTCGGCTGGCTGATGGGCGGTGGCACCCCGATCGACGCCGGCGTGCTGGCCCAGCTGCCCGACCTCAAGGTGGTGTCCAACAGCGGGGTCGGTTACGACAGCCTGGTGATGGACGACATCCGGGCGGCCGGCGTGATCGCCGCCAACACGCCCGGGGTTCTCGACAACGCCGTCGCCGAGATCGCTCTCGGGCTGGTCCTTTCGCTGGGCCGGGGCATCGTCGGATTCGACCGCTTCACCCGCGACGGCCGCTGGGCCGACGGCGCCGCCCCCCTCACCCGCGATGTGCACGGCAAGACGGTCGGTGTGCTGGGGATGGGCCGGATCGGCAAGCGCGTCGCGCAGTTGCTCCAGCCCCTCGGCGTCAGCGTGATCTACCACAACCGGGCGAGGCGCCCCGAGATCGACGAGAGCGGTCTGGCCCAGTGGCGTGAGCGTGAGGCATTTTTCGCCGAGTCCGACTTCGTGGTGGTGCTCGTGCCGCTGAGCCCGCAGACCCGCGGGTATGTCGGCGCCGCCGACCTCGCCCGGATGCAGCCGACCGCCTACCTCATCAACCTGGCCCGCGGCGCGGTGGTGGACACCCCGGCCCTGGTCGAGGCGATCCGGTCGGGGCAGATCGCCGGCGCGGGCCTGGACGTGTTCGACGTCGAGCCCCTGCCCCTGGACGACGAGCTCCAGACCCTGCCGAACGTGATCCTGTTGCCTCACATCGGCAGTGCCACCGCCGAGACCCGGCGCGCGATGAGCGAACTCGCGGTACGCAACCTCCGCAACGGCAGCCTGGGCCAACCGGTCGAGACGCCGATTCCCTGATCCAATAGCCGCTGACAGACACCGGCCCGGCGACCTGCGTCCGTGCGTCACCCTTCTCACCGTTCTGAAAGCGGTTCTCAGACGGTCGCTCTGGCCCGGGCGATCTGGGTCAGGGTGGCGGTGACCACGGCGATGTGCGTGGCGACGTCGGCATCCCGCGGCCGGGCTGCGGTTTTCAGCCCGATCCGCGGGACGTCGGCGAGTGCCTTGAGGGTGTCGGCGATCTCGTTCGGTCCGAGCAGGGACGCCGCGGACGCGGCGAGGGCGGGATCGGTTCCGTGGGAGGGGATGTGCATGTCGGTCCAGGCCGGTCCCCAGGCCGTGTCCTCGCCGGTCGCGCCGGAGAAGATGTAGGCCCGCAGCAGTCCCGCCCCGGTGACCGCGGCGATGTGCTCGAGGGGGAGATCCGGGCCGTGTCCCTCGATGGCTGATCGGCCCCAGTTCAGGCTCATTCCGAGCACGTCCGGGGGTAGACCGAAGGACTGCACCGCGGCGATCTCGTCCGGCAGCCCGAAGAAACCCTTGGCCGGACTCTGCCCGGGAACGTACGCGTCGCAGTGCTCGACGAGCAGTTCCGCACCGGCGAGATCCCAGTCGAGGATCTCGGCGAGGGAGCGCTCGAACGCGGAGCGGGAACCACCGCGAGGCCCCGGGCCGCTGTGGACCTCGATCGCGGCGACCCGGCGGGTGCCGTACTCGTCGGCAAGGGTGCGGGCCAGGTCACGGGCCCGGGCAACGTCGGAGAGCGCCTCGCGGCGCTGGGCCTCGTCGCCGGATGCCAGGCCGTAGGCGGGGTTTCGGCCCAGAGCGAGCATCATCGACGGCACCAGCGAGACCACGAGGTCCCAGTCGGGCCGGACGTGCTGCCTGATCCAGGCGGCCTCCAGGGTGCGCGTTCCGGCCGGGGACAGGGCGAATTCCAGTCCGCCGAGGCCGAGTTCGGCGACGGCGTCGAAGAACGCGTCCTCGCCCTCCGGGTCGGTGGGTGCGGTGATGTAGGCGGCCAGGAAGAGGCCGTCGAGGCTGGTCACGGTGAATTCCTCCGTCGTGGGGGCGCGACGTCACGCCGGCGGTAGGGGGTTCCGGTGGGCGATATAGGGGTTGACGCGGTAGGGGCGACCATTAAGTTCCGTCTAACGAAACTCTGTTCCATAAAAAGTGTGACATTCGTCGACGAGGCACTGCAACAGCCGTTCCGGAATCCCGGCGCCGCTCCCCGGCGCCGTCCCCGAACCGCCCGAGTAGCCCGCACCATTCCCCCTTGGACGCCTGCTTACGCAGCCCGAGAAGGAGTTTCAGCATGAGGCGAAACAAAGTCGTTTCCGTCACCGTCGCTCTCGCGGCTGCCCTGCTCGCCGCCACCGCCTGTAGTGCCGGAGACGGCACCCGCACCGGTGCGGCGGCCAGGGACTCCGGCGACTCCGCCGAGACGACGTTCAAGCTGGCGTTCAACCAGCAGACGAACCATCCGCAGTTCGTCGCGCTGGATGCCATGGGTGACCGGCTCCGGGAGCGCACCGACGGCAGGTACGACATCGAGGTGTTCCCGAACGAGACGCTCGGCACCCAGAAGGACACCATCGAGCTGGTGAAGGCCGGCACGCTCGAGATGTCGATGGTCGCCGGGCCGCTGATGGAGAGCTTCAACGCCGACTTCACCGTGTTCAACCTGCCGTTCACCTTCGACTCGCAGGAGCACCAGCGCCGGACGACGAACGACCCGGCCATCGTCGCCGGGCTGTACTCCTCGCTCGACGACCAGGGCCTGCATGTCCTGGGGGCCTTCCACGGCGGGGTCCGGAACATGTACTCGTCGAAGGGGCCGATCGTCGAGCCCGCCGACATGAAGGGCCTGAAGATCCGGGTCATCGAGTCGGACACGAACATCGAGATGATGAGGATGATGGGCGGCAGCCCGGCCCCGATGGGGATGGGTGAGGTCTACACCGCGATCCAGTCGGGTGTGCTGGACGGCGCCGAGAACAACGAACTCACCTACGCCAACGTGAAGCACGCCGAGGTCGCGAAGTTCTACAGCTACACCCGGCACCTGATGCTCCCCGACTACCTCCTGATCAACCCGAAGTTCCTGGACGAGATGTCCGAGGGCGACCGGGCGATCTTCCTGGAGGAGATCGCCACGGCGATCGAGGAGGAGGGCCGGCTCTGGAAGCAGGAGATCCCCAGGTCGAAGGCGCTGGCCGAAGAGGCCGGGGCGAAGTTCAACGAGGTCGATTCTGCTGCCTTCAGCGCCCTGATCGCCCCGCTGACCCAGAAGAAGCTCACCAACGCCACGGTCCGCGACATCCACGCCAAGGTCCGGGCGGCCGCCGAGTGAACGGCTGTCCGGGCCCGGCGAGAGGAAGGACCTGAGAGATGACCGTGCTGAAGGTTGTTCTGGACCGCGTGCTGACCTGGATATGTGTGGTGCTGTTCGCGGCCCTGGTGCTCGACGTCGGCTGGCAGGTGTTCGCCCGGCAGGTGCTGAACGCCCCCAGCGGCTGGTCCGAGGAACTGGCCAAGTACCTGTTCATCTGGGTCGGTTTGCTAGGCGGGGCGCTGGTTTTCGGCGAGCGCGGGCACGTCGCGGCCGACCTCGCGGTGCAGCGGGCGCCGGAGAGGGTGCAGCGGGTCACCGCCGTGACGGTGCAGATCTCGATCCTGGCCTTCGCGGTCCTGGCCCTGATCTGGGGCGGATACCGGGTGGTGCATCTGACCTGGAACCAGACCCTGACCGGCCTGCCGGTGAATGTGGGCTGGATGTATCTGGCCCTGCCGATCTCCGGCGTGATCACCGTGCTCTACACCGTTTATCACATGATCCACATCAGCACCGGCGAGGAAATCGCGATCGACCCGGACGCCGAGGCCCCACTCGCGTAAGGGACCGCGCTCACGCAAGGGACGGAGGAATCATGGATGCCGGAGTTCTTGCCGGTCTGGTCCTGGTCGTCGGGATCGCTGTTCTGCTTCTGATCGGGGCCCCGATCAGCATCGGCGTGGGGCTGGCCTCGACGCTGGCCATGTTCGTCGTGGTCGGCGCCGAGAACGGGGCCCTCACCTCGGCGCAGCAGATGTTCCGCGGTATCAATTCGTTCGCGCTGCTGGCCATCCCGTTCTTCGTGCTGGCCGGAGTGATCATGAGTAACGGCGGCATCGCCATGCAACTGATCAACGCCGGCAAGGTGCTGGTCGGCCGGGTGCCGGGCGCGTCCGCCCAGACGACCGTCGCCGCCAGCACGCTGTTCGGGGCGGTCAGCGGCTCGTCGATCGCGGCGGCCGCCGCGATCGGCACGACGATGGGCCCGGTGCAGGCCAAGGAGGGCTACGACCGTAACTTCTCCGCGGCCGTCAATGTCGCCGCCGCGCCGGGCGGGATGCTGGTCCCGCCGAGCAACCTGATGATCGTCTACTCCCTGGTGTCGGGTACCTCGGTCGCGGCCCTGTTCATGGCCGGATACCTCCCCGGGATTCTGTGGGCGCTCGCCTGCTCGGCCATCGTCTATCTCTATGCCCGAAAGCGACCGGAACTGAAGGAGACTCAGCGGATCGGCTTCGCCGAGGGAGTCCGCGTCCTGCTCGTCGCGACACCCTCGATCCTGCTCGTCGCGGTGGTGATCGGCGGCATCCTGCTGGGGTACTTCACGGCGACGGAGTCCGCCTGTATCGCGGTCTTCTACGCCGCGATCCTCTCGGCGTTCTACCGCACCATCAAGCTCCGGGACATCCCGGGCATCCTGATGGAGTCCACCCGCATCACGGCGGTGGTCATGTACCTGGTCGGCGTCTCGACCATCATGGGTTTCGTCCTGTCCTTCTCGAAGATCCCGGAACTCGTGTCGGACGCGATGTTCGGGTTCAGCGAGAACCCGGTCGTCCTGCTGCTGCTGATCGCCGTCATTCTGCTGGGCGTCGGCTGTTTCATGGACGCCACCCCGGCCATTCTCATCTTCACCCCGATCTTCCTGCCGATCGTGACGAGCTTCGGCGTCGACCCGATCCACTTCGGCATCATGATCATCTTCAATCTCAGCATCGGCACGATCACCCCGCCGGTCGGGACGGTGCTCTTCGTCGGGGCGAAGATCGCGAACGCGCCGATCGAGGGCGTCGTGCGCCAGCTACTGCCCTTCTTCGGCGTCCTCGTCGCCACGCTCGTCGTCGTCATCTTCACCCCCGGCCTCTCGCTGTGGTTGCCGGAGATCTTCGGCCTGATGCCCTGACCCGAACGAAACCTGCTACGCCTCAAGGAGAACCATGGAACAGCGCTTCGCCACCAGTCCCGAGCACGTCCCGGGCATGAGCACCACCGAGATGCGTGACCGCTACCTGGTGCCCGGCTTGTTCGTGGACGACGACGTCAGGGCCCTGTACACGCATCACGACCGGGTCGTGGTGGCCGGCGTGAAGCCGGTGACCGGGCCGGTCACGCTCCCGACGTTCCCCGAGATCGTCAGCCAGTACTTCTTCGAGCACCGCGAAGCCGGGATCGTCAACGTCGGCGGGCCCGGGACGATCACCGTGGACGGCGCCACCTACGACGCCGAGCACGGCGCGTGTCTGTATGTCGGGCGCGGTGCCGTCGACGTGGCGTTCGAGTCCGCCGACGAGGCCGGCCCGGCTCGGTTCTACCTGTTCTCGGCCCCGGCGCACACCAGCCACCCGACGACGTTCGTCGCGCCGGGCGAGGGGACCGTCCGCGAACTCGGCGATCCCGAGCAGTCGAACCGGCGCACTCTCAACCAGTACATCCACGAGAAGGGAGTGCGGAGCTGCCAGGTGGTCATGGGCGTCACCACCCTGCACACCGGGAGCATGTGGAACACGATGCCGGCGCACACCCACGCCCGGCGGACCGAGGTGTACCTCTACTTCGGCCTGCCGGCTGACGCCCGGGTGGTGCATCTGCTCGGCGAACCCACCGAGACCCGGCACCTCGTGGTCGGTAACGAGGAGGCGGTGATCGCGCCGAGCTGGTCCGTGCACTCCGGTGTGGGCACCGCCAGCTATAGCTTCGTCTGGGCGATGGCAGGAGAGAATCAGGCGTTCGACGACATGGATGGTTTCGCCATCGCAGACATGCGCTGATGCGCTCACCCAGACAGGTAGACCCGACATGGCCCGAGAGATTGCCCAGCTGACCCAGGCCGAACCGCTGACCGGCGGTGCGAACGCGAGCGAGAAGACCCTGCTCGTGCTGGAGGCAGCCATGAGCCGGGGGCGGTTCTCGGAGGTCGTCGAGGCGACGGGCCTGGCCAAGGCCACGACCCACCGGATCCTGGCCACGCTCATCGAGCGACGGTTCGTCACGGTCGCCGCGGACGGGAGCTACCTGCCCGGGCCGAAGATCCTCTCGCTGGCCGGGCAGGCCCTGCAACGGATCGACATCTCCGCGATCGCGCAGCCTTTCGTGGACGCGCTGGTCGACCGGGTGCACTGCACGGTCCACGTCGGCGTGGCGAACGGTGACGAGATCGTCTACCTGATCCGCGCGGACTCCGACAAGCCGTACCGGATGCCGTCGCGGGTCGGGCTGGCGATCCCGATGCACACCTCTGGCATCGGCAAAGTGGTGCTCAGCGGGTACACCGATCACGAACTGGAGCGGTTCGTGGCCCGGGCGGGGCTGCCCGCCCGGACCCCGAACACGATCACCACCCTGGACGGGCTACGCACCGAGACGGCCCGGATCCACCGCCTCGGTTACGCCCTCGACCGGGAGGAGAACGTGCCTGGCGTCACCTGCGTCGCGGCGCCCATCCTCGACGCCACCCGCCGGATCAAGTACGGCCTGAGCATCTCGACGCTGACCCTGGAACACACCCCGGAGCAGGTCGAGGCCATGGCCCCGCTGGCCATCGAGACCGCCGCCGACATCTCGGCCGCCCTCGGGTACACCCCCTGACCCTTTCCGCGCCACCAGGAGAGAGCCGTAATGACGAATCCCGTCAGCAGTCCCACCGCCTACCTGGCCCGCAGCTTCACCCTGGAGGGCAAGCTCGCGGTCGTGACCGGCGTCAGGCAGGGAATCGGACTGGCGATCGCCGAGGCGCTCTCCTCGGCCGGTGCCGACATCATCGGTATCAGCCGCGAGCTGCCGCTGGGGGAGAGCACCGCCCGCACCACGGTCGAACGGGTGGGCCGCGCCTTCACCCCCCTGCGTGTCGACCTCTCTAACCGGGACGAGGTGAACCGGCTCGCGGCCGACCTGGCCGGGCGCCAGGTCGACATCCTCGTCAACAACGGTGGCACGATCCGCCGGGCTCCCGCCGCCGAGCACTCCGACGACGACTTCGACCACGTGATGGACGTCAATCTCCGCTCGACGTTCGTGCTCTCCCGCGAGGTCGGCCGGAGCATGCTCGACCGCGGCGCCGGCAGGATCGTCAATCTGGCGTCGATGCTCAGCTTTCAGGGGGGCGTCAACGTTCCGGGGTACACCTCGTCCAAGTCGGCGGTCGCGGGCCTGACGAAGGCGCTCGCCAACGAGTGGGCCGGCCGGGGGGTCAACGTCAACGCGGTCGCCCCCGGCTACGTCATCACGACCAACACCCACGACCTGCGTCAGGACGCCGAACGCAGCAAGGAGATCCTCGCCCGCATCCCGGCGGCCCGCTGGGCCGAGGCCGGCGACATCGCCGGCGCGGTGCTGTTCCTCTGCTCGGGTGCTGCTGACTACGTCAACGGGGTCGTTCTGCCGGTGGACGGGGGATGGCTGGCGCGCTGAAGGGGCTGACGGCAGCCGAGCAAACGGAGGACTCTCCAGCCGGGGACGCCGAGCGGCCCCAGGGGCAGCAGCACCAGGAACCGATCGTGGGACCAGGGCTGCCACGGGCCTATGCGATGCGGTCACTGAGCGCCCTGCACGCCCAGAAGATCCGCAGCGCCAGGCCGCTGGAAAGGAGAGACAAACAGATGGATCGGGCTCAATGGCCCGATCCATGAAGTGTGCACGCGTGCACTGTGCTGGTACCGAAGGGGACTCAAGCCC